>CAJKJS010000063.1 GCA_905200265.1 uncultured Oscillospiraceae bacterium | reverse complement strand
TTTGCGCCGCGCTTATTATGAATCCGGAAAGCGCGGACGCGTTTCCAGCCACAGTGCTTATAATGGCTTCCCCTGTCATACCCAGGGCTTTCTCAGCCGCCACAATCTGAAATGGCAGCGCCGCATCGGCCATCAAATCCGCGAAGAAGCGTTTCGCTTTGAAAAAGGCCATGCCCTCTTATTGCGCAATGAACAAGGTGCCCTAATTGGCCGTATTGTCTATGGTGCAGGGCAGCAATGGCTACGCAGCGCCTATCTCATTCCGGGTCAAGCGGAACCCCAGGTTGTACTGCAACCCGGCCCGGAACCCGGCACTCTTCAAATGCTGACCCGTACGAATAGCGGTTCTTTTCAGAAAAAGACTCTATACCCGGCTCCCTTTTCTCCCGGTACGCTGGTACAAAGTATGGTCAACGCAAAATATGGCGAACCCGACGTAACTGCTTCCACGAGTCAGGGCGATTTTTGTTATACCAGCCGGGAGGAAAGCGAAAAACGGGCGCTGCTGTTGCGTCAGATCACCAGCGGAACCGTTTCGGCTATGCCCCAGTGGCAAGGGGAAGTATCCCAGCCGGCAGCACCGCATCCCCCCAAATCACAAGGCGAAAAAGTCTATCAGGATACGTCGTTCCTGTTGGAGGATGACGAGCCGGACGAAAAGCCAGAAAGTGAACCGGCCGCCGAAGAACAGCCGGAACCGACTGTTGCTTTGCCGGCTACTCCGGCCGAATCGGAACCTGCGGAGGAAGGGAAATCTCTTGTAGATTCCGCACCGGAGCCCTCTTCCCCGGTTTCCGAAAAAACGGACGAAAAAAAGACAGACGAACCGGCTCCTTTGACGGAAGAAACAGCGGCTCCGGCTCTCTATACACCGCCCACCCGCTGCCGGGTTACCGTGAGCGCAAGGGATAGCTACCTGTATTTCGGTGAAATGTTGGAAGGTTTGCGGCACGGGCGCGGCCGCACACAGCAGAGCAACGGATATACGGCATACGAAGGCACCTATAAAAACGGCCAACGGGACGGTTGGGGCGCCTACTATTACCGTTCGGGCGAACCCTGCTATGTGGGATCGTTTCGGGAAAACAAGCGCGACGGAATTGGCGTTACATTCCAAGAAAAAGAACATTGGATTCATGTAGGTTCCTGGCAGGAAGATGCCCCGGAAGGCGTTAGTTCCCTGTTCGATAAAAAAGGGAATCTTCTCTATGCCGGTATGATCGAAAACGGCAAAAAACAAGGCGCCGGCGCTGTGCTGAAAGGGCCGGACGGGCGTATGTTTGTCGGTAAGTGGAAAGATAACGAACCCACCGGCGAAGGCTCGGCCTTCGATCGGGAGGGCAACTTGTTGTATACCGGGTCATGGAAAAACGGCCTGCGGGAAGGGGAAGGGACTTCCTTTGACAAAAAAGGGCGTGTTGTCTTTACCGGGTTGTGGCGCAACGACCGGTATGACACGGGGCTGCACCTGCGCCGCCTGGAAGACGGCCGGGAAGCTTCTGACGAACCGGACAAAAACGACTGACCCCATCTTTCGCCGAAAGGGGAACTTCGTATGCAATGGCTGGAAATGCAAAATGTGGAATACGGCACCTGTACGGTGCTGTGTGGAAAAAGCCGCACCATTTTCATGGTGGATTGCGGCAGTGTAAACCACCGGCTGCGTGGGGAGGAGCGGGACATGTCCCGGCGCTTTTCCGAAATTGCCGTGCGGTATTACGCCATGCAGCAGCGGCACTTTTTGCTGACCCATTATCATCGGGATCACATGAATGGCTTTTACCAGATTGTAAAAAGCTTTCCCGACTATTTCGACCGCATTTACCTGCCCGCTATCCCGGAAGACCGGGAAGGCCTGTCTCCGTTAATTGACTTTGCCTTATTTGCACACGTGTTTCTGCCTATGCAGACCACCTGTGCCCAAGTGAACACCAGCTGTCTATACGCTTTTCAGCGTCTGTCCCGCCAAACCGGCATTGGCCGGCTTTCGGTTTTAGGACAGGGCGATTCTTTTACGTTTGACGGCATCACGTACGACGTTTTGTGGCCCCCGAGGGAAAAGGCCGATTTTCCCGATTTATTCCGCAGCACAGTCAGCGATATGAACGCTTGCCTGGCGAATCCGTACCTGACAGGACGGGAACGGGATTTTCTGGCATTTAAAGATGAATTCTGTCATATGTACACCCGGTGCTGCCGGGATCTTTCCCCGCAGCACCGGGCGGCCCCGGATGTGTGTGAACGGGACATCCGGCGATTAGACGAATTGCTTTCTCTGCTGGATGATTTTGCGAAAGAGATGCGACGTTCTCCTGTCGCACCGGATATTCTGGCACTGCTCACAGCGCCCTCTGCCCGCACATCGTATAGCGAATCTACTAATGCCATGAGCCTCGTTTTCCACAATCGCCGTACAAAACAGGCCAGTTTTGATGATATACTGATGACAGGGGACTGTACCCCTGACACACTGGCCCGTTTGAGCGATGCTCTTTACAGCGACTATTTCATTGTGCAAGCACCGCATCACGGTACTTCTTCCGGATATTCCCCGGTTTTGCGCGATCTGGGCATTTCCCATCTGCTTCTATCCGGTGGGGATTACCCCGCTGCCGGCAAATTCGCCATGGAATACCTGGATTTTGACTGTATTCGCCACTGTACCAACACGGCCATGTGCCCATTCTTTGCCGCTAGTTCCAGCTGCTGTAACCGGGTACGGTATTGTTATGACCGGTACCCCAATCCAGCCCTTTCCCTGCGGTGCGAAGCGGCAGGCTATTCCCGCAAAAATGCCGGTTGTGGCGTATACATCATTGATCCCAGTGGTGTGCGGGGCTGTTTCTGTGATGCACCGGTTAACCGATCATAGCTTTTTCCGCATCCCCCAACAGCTGGCCCATGGCCTGCAGTGCCCGCGAAGCACTGCGCTTCATGCGTTTTTTACTGCCGCGATCCATATGGCGAACCATGGCGGCCACCGCTGTTCCGGCCGCTACGGTCAGGCCGATGCCGGCTACCGCTTTTATTGCACCCTGCATACGCTTTATCCACCTCCCCGTTTTACCCAAAATGATCAGAAGTTCGAAGGGAAGATCCCCGGAAAGGAATTTTCCCGGCTTTAGCATGCCCGCTTTTTTCATGACTTTACCCCCCATTTTTCAAATTTCCCCGACAGCTTTTTCCATGGATCGGAGATTCGATATAGAAAGGAAGGATTCCTTTTGTCCACGCTCAATATTGTTATGGTGGAACCCGAAATTCCCCAAAATACCGGCAATGTGGCGCGTACCTGCGCGGTGACCGGTGCTCGTCTTCATTTGGTAGGTCCTATGGGCTTTGCCATTGACGATCGCAAACTAAAACGCGCCGGTCTTGACTACTGGCACATGCTGGATATTACCTACTACCAGAGTCTTGACGAATTTTTCGAAAAAAACACCGGTAATTTTTTCTTTTTCACATCGAAAGGCCTGCACCGTCATACCGATGTCACCTACCCCGACAATAGTTATCTGTTTTTTGGCAAAGAAACCGCCGGCCTGCCGGAATCGCTTTTGCGCCGGTATCCGGATTCCTGTGTGCGTATCCCCATGCTGCCTGGCGCACGCTGCCTGAATTTGTCGAACAGCGTAGCCGTAGGCGTTTACGAAGTCTTACGGCAGTGGGATTTTCCCGCTCTGCAAAATCAGGGGCAGCTGCACGAGGGTTCCTGGGCAGACGAAGGGCTGTAACCTCCGATTTCCCTTCCGGTTTTCAAACTTTCGTGCCGGAACCACTTGCAACCCTATTTCATTTGGTATAAAATAAACGAAGAGAACTTTGTGTTCTGTTTAACGATCGGCGAGGTTCGTGAAAATGCCGGTTCTTTTCAAACCATATCTGATAAGGAGTGTTAAGCAACATGAGTCTTCTGAACAAAAAGACTGTGGACGACATCAACGTAAAGGGCAAACGGGTCCTGGTACGCTGCGATTTCAACGTGCCGATGAAGGCCGGTGTGATCACGGATGAAAACCGCATCAACGCTGCCCTGCCCACCATTAAAAAGCTGATTGCCGACGGCGGCAAAGTGATCCTTTGCTCGCACATGGGCAAACCGAAGGGTGAACCCGTTCCCGAACTGAGCCTGGCTCCCGTAGCCGAAAAGCTCAGCGAAAAACTGGGTGTCGCTGTGAAGTTTGCTGCCGATGACTGCGTAGTCGGTGAAAACGCCAAAGCAGCCGTAGCAGCTATGAACGACGGCGATGTGGTACTGCTGCAGAACACTCGTTACCGCAAGGAAGAAACCAAGAACGGCGAAGCATTCTCCCGTGAACTGGCTTCCCTGTGCGATATTTTTGTAAACGATGCTTTCGGTACGGCTCACCGTGCACACTGCTCCACCGTGGGCGTGGCCGATTATGTTTCCGAAAGTGCTGTCGGGTATCTGATGGGCAAAGAACTCAAATACCTGGGCAACGCTGTGGAAGATCCCAAGCGTCCGTTCGTGTGCATCCTGGGCGGTGCCAAAGTGGCGGACAAGCTCAATGTAATTGAAAACCTGCTGGGCAAAGCTGACACGCTGATCATCGGCGGCGGTATGTCCTTCACGTTCCTGAAGGCCATGGGCCATCAGATCGGCAACTCCCTGCTGGATGAAAGCAAAGTGGATTACTGCCGCGAAATGCTGAAAAAAGCCGAAGACAAGGGCGTTAAACTGCTGCTGCCCATCGACACGGTATGCTCGAAAGTGTATCCCGATCCGATCGATGCCAAGCTGGATGTGAACGTTGTGAGCTCCGACAGCATTCCGGCCGACGAAATGGGTCTGGATATTGGACCGAAGACGGTAGAACTGTTCAGCCAGGAAATTGCCAATGCCAAGACCATCGTATGGAACGGGCCGATGGGCGTAGCCGAAAACCCGCAGCTGGCTAACGGCACCCTGGGTGTGGCCAAGGCGATGGCTGCCAACGAAGACGCTATCACCATTATCGGCGGCGGCGACTCCGCAGCAGCTGTGAATCAGCTGGGCTTCGGTGACAAGATGACGCACATCTCCACCGGCGGCGGCGCTTCCCTGGAATTCCTGGAGGGCAAACAGCTTCCCGGCATTGAGTGCATCAGCGAGAAATAATTTTGGCACGAAAAGGCGGGGGAGATTATCTCTCCCGCCCTTTTTCCTAACCACCTTATCACAAAAAGAAATGGAGAACCAACCATGAATAAAGCAAAAAGAAAAGCCGTTATTGCCGGCAACTGGAAAATGAACAAAACCCCGGCCGAAGCCAAAGAACTGCTGGAAGGTATTATGCCCCTGGTGAAGGACGCTGGCTGCGACGTAATCGCCTGTGTTCCCTATGTGGACCTGCAGACCGCTTTGGAAACCACCGCTGGCAGCAATGTGCAGATCGGTGCTGAAAACTGCCACTGGGCCGAAAGCGGCGCCTTTACGGGCGAAATCTCCGCTCCCATGCTGACGGCTATGGGTGTGAAGACCGTTATCATCGGTCACAGCGAACGCCGCACCTATTTCGGTGACACCGACGTAACCGTGCAGAAGCGCGTACGCGCTGCTCTGGATGCCGGCATGACGGTTATCCTGTGCGTAGGTGAATACCTGGAACAGCGCGAACAGGGTGTAACGGCGGAAGTTGTTGCTATGCAGACGAAGATCGACCTGCAGGGCGTTTCCAAAGAAGAACTCAAGCGCGTAATCATTGCGTATGAACCCGTGTGGGCTATCGGCACCGGTAAAACGGCTACGGCTGAACAGGCCAATGAAGTGTGCGCCCTGATCCGTGCCACCATTGCGGACCTGTATGACGCCGAAGCGGCGGAAGGCATCACCATTCAGTACGGCGGTTCCATGAACGCGAAAAATGCGGCCGAACTGCTGGCACAGCCGGATGTTGACGGCGGCCTGATCGGCGGCGCTTCTCTGAAACCTGCCGATTTTGCTGAAATCGTAAAAGCCGCTACGGTGGGCTGATCGAAAAAGATCGCCCCCACAAGCAGACACCCAGAAAAGGGGGGCGGCTGTGCCGTCCCCCTTTTTATTGAATGAGAATGGAGGACTTTTTATGAAAAAACCTCTCGTCCTAATGATTATGGACGGATTCGGCATTGCTCCCAAAGAAGGGAACGCGATTGCCGCTGCCAAAACCCCCAATCTGGATAAAATTTTTGCCCAGAACCCCCTGACGCAGATTGGTGCTTCCGGTCTGGATGTCGGCCTCCCCGATGGTCAGATGGGTAACAGCGAAGTTGGTCACACCAACATCGGCGCTGGTCGTATTGTATACCAGGAACTGACCCGCATTACCAAGTCCATTCAGGATGGTGACTTCTTCCAGAATGAAGCCTTTGTGGCTGCCATGGAAAACGTGAAGAAGAACGGCACCGCCCTGCATCTGATGGGACTGCTCAGCGACGGCGGCGTACACAGCCACAACACCCATTTGTATGGGCTGCTGGAAATGGCGAAAAAATTCGGCATCGAAAACGTGTTTGTCCACTGCTTCATGGACGGACGCGACGTCCCCCCCTCCTCCGGGAAGGACTTTGTCGCCGAACTGCTCAGGAAAATGGAAGAAATCGGTGTGGGCCGTATTGCCACGGTCATGGGCCGGTACTATGCGATGGACCGCGACAACCGTTGGGAACGTGTTGAAAAGGCCTATGCCGCCATGGTATATGGCGAAGGCGAAAAAGCGGCTTGTGCTCTGTGCGCGATGCAGAACAGCTATGACGCCGATGTAACCGACGAATTTGTCGTTCCCACCGTCATTGATGGCGCTCAGCCCATCAAGGCCAACGACAGCGTTATCTTCTTCAACTTCCGTCCTGACCGTGCTCGTGAAATCACCCGCACCCTGGTGGACCCGGACTTCACCGGTTTTGAACGCAAAAACGGTTTCTTCCCGCTGACGTATGTGTGCATGACGCCGTATGACGCCACCATGCCCAACGTGGATGTAGCCTTTAAGAAAGAAAGCCTGGATAACACCCTGGGCGAATATGTCAGCCGTCTGGGCCTGAAACAGCTGCGCATTGCCGAAACGGAAAAGTATGCCCATGTGACGTTCTTCTTTAACGGCGGCGTAGAAACCCAGTACGAAGGCGAAGACCGCATTCTGGTTCATTCCCCGAAAGTGGCCACTTATGACCTGCAGCCCGAAATGAGCGCGTATGAAGTCACGGACAAAATGGTCGAAGCCGTCGAAAGCGGCAAATATGACATGATCATCCTGAACTTTGCCAACTGCGACATGGTCGGTCACACCGGCGTATTTGAAGCGGCTGTCAAAGCGGTGGAAGCTGTGGATACTTGCGTGGGCCGTGTCATTGACGCCATTTTGGCGCAGGGCGGCGCTGCTCTGATCACAGCTGACCACGGTAATGCGGATCACATGTTTGACGATGACGGATCGCCCTTCACTGCTCATACCACCAACCCCGTTCCGCTGTGCGTTGTCGGGTATCCCTGCACGCTGAAAGAAGGCGGCCGTCTGGCCGATCTGGCTCCCACGATGCTGCACATCATGGGACTGGAACAGCCCAAGGAAATGACGGGCCAGAGCCTGATTGCGGACTAAATATTTCCTTGATTTTTAAAAAAGCCCCTGCGCTATGAAAAATTGAACCGAACCAGATTGTGCAGACAACATAA
>CAJKJS010000062.1 GCA_905200265.1 uncultured Oscillospiraceae bacterium | reverse complement strand
CACTGAAGTGCCCAAGCTGGAAAAATCCGTCACCGTCACCGGCGGCACAACGGTACTCTTTGTGGTGAGTGATGATGCCGATAAGGCCAAAAGCGTGATCGATTCTCTGTCATAAAGAACGCCCAGGCTTATAAAAACGGCCACGGCTAAAAAAGCGGAGCCTGTTTCCTCTTTCTTTCGAGGATATAGGCTCCGCTTTTTATACATCTTCTGTAAATCGAAACAGATCATTGGGGGTACACTCCAGCAACAGGCACAGCGTTTCGATATTTTCATACCGGATGGATTTGGTTTCGTTATTCACCATTTTACTGAAATTCTGGTAACTCATCCCCAGTTGCTTATACAGCCAGTATTTTGTTTTCCCCTTTTGTTCCAATAGGCGCAAAACATCCAGTTTCACCATATGATATTCTCTTTCCTTCTCCATCGAAAAAGCCCGCCGGTACCAGCTCTTTGTGCTAGCCCCGGCGGGTCCATTTTTTATTTCTGGCGTTTTTCGTTCCAACTGCGCATTTTTTCAAAGAAGCTGCGGCGCTTCTGGTAATTCCGGTCGTCCCCGGCCTTATCCAATTCCTGCAACAACTCTTTCTGCTTCTGGTTCAGGTTTTTCGGCACTTCTACCGTTACCTGCACGTACTGGTCACCCCGGCCGCGGCCGCCCAGGCTCTGAATCCCCTTGCCACGGAGCTTAAAGATATCGCCGGGCTGGGTGCCTTCGTGCACATGATAGCTCACCTGGCCGTCCAGGGTGGGTACGGTGACATCGGCGCCCAAGGCTGCCTGGGTAAAGGTAACGGGCATTTCACACCACACATCGTTACCCCGGCGTTCAAAAATGGGATGGGGCCGCACGCTGACAAACACGTGCAAATCGCCGTTGGGGCCTCCATTTACCCCCGCATTGCCGTGACCCGATACATTCAGCACCTGATCATCATCAATCCCGGCGGGAATGGTAATTTCAATTTTGCGATTCTGGCGCACCCGGCCGCTTCCGCCGCAATGACGGCACGGTTTTTCCACAATTTTACCCGTTCCACCGCAGCGATCGCATCCGCGGCTGGTCTGTACCACGCCAAAAGGCGTGCGCTGGCTCACCCGCACCTGGCCACTGCCGCCGCACTGGGGGCAGGTTTTGGGGCTGGTACCCGGTTCAGCGCCCGTTCCGTTACAGTCTTTACATGCCGCCACCTGAGTAAAGCTGACTTCCTTTTTACAGCCTTTTGCGGCCTCTTCAAAGGAAATCACCACCTGGGTTTCGGTGTCGCTGCCCCGGCGCGGACCATTGGCCCGGCGGCTTTGGCGGCCAAATCCGCCGCCAAAGAAGCTGTCGAAAATATCGCCCATGTCGAAATCCATGCCCTGGAACGGGTTGCCGCCCGCCCCACCGGCGCCGCCGCCAAAGTTGGGGTCTACACCGGCAAAGCCAAACTGGTCGTAACGGGCCCGCTTATCCTTATCGGACAGCACTTCGTACGCTTCGTTGACTTCTTTGAATTTCTGTTCCGCTTCCTTGTCCCCGGGGTTCAGATCGGGGTGATACTTCTTGGCCAGTTTGCGATAGGCTTTTTTAATCTCGTCTTCCGGGGCATTTTTCGGTACGCCCATCACCTCGTAATAATCCCTTTTATCTGCCACTTCGAATCACTCCACTCTGCTACTGTTGCTCATGACAGGGAAAGAGAGGGCGGCGCCGTGCCGCCCTCTGCTTTTCCATACGTTGAATCGGTTGCTCCATCGAGCATCCGTCTTATTTCTTGTCGTCGTCCACTTCACGGTAATCGGCATCATACACATTGTTCCCGTTAGGAGCCGTGCCGCCGTTCTGCGGGTCCTGCGGGCCACCCTGAGGTGCACCCTGCTGCGGAGCCTGCTGCTGGTACATCTTCTGACCAATGGCCATCATGGTCTTTTCCAGGTCTTCCATGCCCTTCTTCATCAGGTCGGCGTCCCCACCGTTCATGGCCTGCTTCAGAGCGGCCACTTTGTTTTCCACATCCTGCTTATCATTGGCGTCCAGCTTATCACCGTTATCTTTGACGAGCTTTTCAGCCTGATAGCACATGTTTTCCGCGTTGTTGCGGGTATCCACTTCTTCGCGGCGCTTCTTATCTTCGCTGGCAAACTGTTCGGCTTCTTTCACAGCCTTATCAATATCTTCCTTGCTCATGTTGGAGCTGCTGGTGATGGTGATATGCTGTTCCTTGCCGGTGCCCAGGTCTTTTGCGGACACGTTTACAATGCCGTTGGCGTCGATGTCGAAGGAAACTTCGATTTGCGGGATGCCACGGGGAGCAGGAGCAATGCCGTCCAGACGGAACAGGCCCAGCTGCTTGTTATCGCGGGCAAATTCACGTTCGCCCTGCAGTACGTTTACTTCTACCTGCGTCTGGCCATCAGCCGCCGTGGAGAAGATCTGGCTCTTCTTGGTGGGGATGGTGGTGTTGCGGTCGATGATCTTGGTCATAACGCCGCCCATGGTTTCAACACCCAGGCTCAGAGGCGTTACGTCCAGCAGCAGCAAGCCTTCCACTTCGCCGCCCAGTACGCCAGCCTGAATGGCAGCACCCATGGCCACGCATTCATCGGGGTTGATACCCTTGAACGGATCTTTGCCGATGAAGGAGCGCACGGCATCAATAACAGCGGGAATACGAGACGAACCGCCTACCATCAGCACTTTGCCGATTTCGTTAATGGACAGACCACTGTCGGACAGCGCCTGACGCACAGGCACCATGGTGCGTTCGACCAGGTCAGCGGTCAGTTCATTGAACTTCGCACGGCTCAGGTCCATGTTCAGGTGTTTCGGGCCGGTAGCATCAGCCGTAATGAAGGGCAGGTTGATGTTCGCGGTGGTCATACCGGACAGTTCAATCTTAGCCTTTTCAGCGGCTTCCTTCAAACGCTGCATAGCCATCTTGTCACCGGACAGATCCACACCGGTTTCCATCTTGAAGGAAGAAACCAACCAGTCGATAATGCGCTGGTCGAAGTCATCGCCGCCCAGGTGAGTGTCGCCGTTAGTGGCCAGTACTTCCTGTACGCCGTCGCCCATTTCGATAATCGAAACGTCGAACGTACCGCCACCCAGGTCATATACCATGACTTTCTGGTCATCGCCCTTATCGACACCATAAGACAGAGCCGCAGCGGTGGGTTCGTTGATAATACGCTTTACATCCAACCCGGCAATCTTACCGGCGTCCTTGGTGGCCTGACGCTGAGCGTCATTGAAGTACGCGGGCACCGTGATAACGGCCGAGGTAACCGGTTCACCCAGATAGGATTCAGCCGCCGTCTTCAGCTTCTGCAGAATCATGGCGCTGATTTCCTGGGGGGTGTAGCTCTTGCCATCAATGTTCACTTTATAATCCGTGCCCATGTGCCGTTTAATGGACGAAATGGTGCGTTCGGGGTTGGTGATAGCCTGGCGTTTTGCCACCTGGCCCACCATACGTTCACCCGTCTTGGAGAACGCTACCACGGAAGGAGTCGTACGGGCGCCTTCTTCGTTGGGGATGACGACGGGCTCGCCGCCTTCGATCACGGATACACAGGAGTTCGTAGTACCAAGGTCAATACCAATTGTCTTTGCCATAATGAATTACCTCCAATATGCTCTTTGAAAGCTATTTTTCTCTTTCTATCAAACGATGCGGGTTTTTAATTAGCTACCTGCACCATGGCCGGGCGGATCACTTTATCATTGCGGCGGTACCCTTTCTGGTACACGGCGCTGACAACGTTCTCGCCCAGGTTTTCATCTTCAATGTGGGAAACGGCGCTGTGCACGCTGGGATCAAAAGTTTCACCAATTTCGCCAATGGCTGTCACCTTCAGTTTCGTAAGGGACGTTTCCATTTGGCTGTGGACCATCTCTACCCCTTTGCGCATATCCTCCGCGCTGTACGTTTCCAGTGCCAGGGCCCGTTCCAGGTTGTCGGCTACCAGAAGAATGTCGGTCACGGCCGCGGCCGTTGCGTCATCGTAAATGGCAGCTTTTTCCCGTTCGGTGCGCTTGCGGAAATTGTCATATTCGGCACGCAGCCGCAGGTACCGGTCGTTAAGGGCCGCCATATCAGCCTTTACTTTTTCCAGTTCCTCTTTGAGTTTTTCCGCTTCTTTTTTATCTTTCCGGCGGGGTTTCTCCTCCGCCTTTGCATCCGCCTTAGCGGTTTCGGGGCTGGTTTCCGGCGGGGCCGGTTCGGCAGCCGGTGCTTCCTTTTCGGGCTGTGCCGTTACTTTCTCTTCTTCTGCCAACTGAATCGCTCCTTCTATTCACAAATGGGGGCTTTCTACTGTTCCCGCAATAGCGCGGTTAACATCCGCGTGACTGTATCAGAAACGTACGAAAGCACCGCAACGGTTTTTCCATAATCCATACGCATGGGACCAATCAGTCCCATACCGCCGGCGTTTTCCTGTCCGACACGGTACCGCACCGACACCAAACTGGAATCTACCAATTCCGGACACCGGGTTTCGGCTCCTACCCGCACCGTTACAGCACCGGGCTCACCAGACAGCAACCGCATCACATCCCGGGGTCTTTCCAGCAGGTCCATGACCCGCCGGGCGCTTTCCCGGTCGTACTCGGGGTAATAAAGCAGGTTCATTTGCCCGCTTAAACACACCCGCGTCCAGATGGTATCGCTCACAACATCCAATAGCGCCACCAGTGCTGAACTCATCAGCACCGACATTTCGCCGAACGACGCCATCATTGACTGAATCAGCGCTGGCGTTACCGACGATACCGGACGGCCTGCCAGTTCGCTATTGAGCAATCGGAAGAACACCCGCAGGATTTCCTGGCTTAAATCAAAATCGCAGTGGAATACCCGCGATTTGATGGTGCCCGCCGAACTCATCAGCAGAATGATGGCTGTACGCCGTCCCACCTGCACCAACTGCACGCCGCGAATCACCGCGCCGCTACCGCTGGGGGTCGTCGTGAGAGCCGCCATCCGGGTCAAAGACGCCACGGCATCCGTCGCGGCTGCCATGAGCTTTTCCGGATCAAACGCGTGGGGCTGCAACATGGAATCCACATAGGATTTTTCCTGTCCCGTCAAAGACGGCACCCGCATGAGCCGGTCAATATAAAACCGGTATCCTCTAGCGGATGGCACCCGCCCGGCGGAGGTATGCGGCTGGGCAAGAAATCCCATATCCGACAGTTCCGCCATGTCGTTGCGCACCGTGGCCGACGAAACGCCCAGCTCCGCGGCGATGAGCTTGCTGCCCACCGGATCACCGGTCAGCACATAGGCCCCGCAGACCGCCGCCAGAATTTTTTCTTTTCTGACACTGAGCTCCATGTTCCGTCACCTCCCGGCGCTCGTATTTTTTACTTCATTAGCACTCTTTATGTTCGAGTGCTAATTTCTATACCTAATACTACTATTCCGCTGCGGTTTTGTCAAGCCTTTATTTGTAAACGATTTGTGAAAAACCGGTCTTTTTTCATCTTGCCCTTTATCCCTCCGGGAAAACCGCCCAAACCCGGTCAAAAAATTGTATTTTCCCCCTTTTCATGGTATAATGCAACAATAAAAAAGAAGGCGACCAAAAAGCCGCCAACCCATTTACCGGGAGGGATCTTTCTTGACAGATGCTGTAACGTTATCGTATATCAATTTGTACGCCGTACTCGGCGCACTGCCCAAACTGTGTGAACTGGTACCGGAAGCGTCAGCCCTTATAAAAGGAAAGCCCGTTTCCGTGGGTTTTGCCGTAAAAGGCGGTCCCCACGCCACACTGTGCTTTCAAAATGGCGGGTGCACCCTGCGTGAAGGCGTTGACGGCTGCGATATTCTGTTGCCGTTTTCCAGCCCCGAAAAATTCAATGGCCTGATTGACGGCACGGTCACTCCGGTGCCGCGCAAAGGCTTTACCCGCATTGGCTTTTTGTTAAAAGACTTTACGGCGCTGACAAACTTACTTACCCGGTACTTAAAAGCCGGAGAAGACGACCTGAAGGATGAGGAATTTTTTACCCGCAGCACCACTTTGATGCTGTATGTGGTAGCCGCCGCCGTGTGCCAGGTGGGGAATCACGACGCCATTGGCCGGTTCAGTGCTTCCTATATTATCGACGGCACCATTCGCCTGTCGGTTCACGACGGCCCCGCCGCCGTGATCACCGCCAAAGGTCATACGCTTGCCATTGATCCCACCACGCCGCAGCGCTGCACCGCCTGCATGGAATTTTCCGATATTCATCTGGCCCGGGATCTGTTCGATGGCAAAGTCAACGCCGTAGCCTGCATTGGTACCGGCGGCATTCGTATGAGTGGCATGATCTCCATGATCGACAACGTCAACCGTATTCTGGACCGTGTGGCCCTGTATCTGGCATAAAGGAGGCCCCGTGATGAGAAAACTCAATTCCTATGAAAACAGCCGTGCCCAGTTTGCCCGGGCCGCGAAAGTCATTCCCTCGGGTATTTATGGCCATCAGGGCCCTGCCGAAGGGTGCTATATCCCCGTGGAAGCCTTCCCGCTTTTCAGCGATCATGCGCAGGGTACCTATTTCTGGGATGTAGACGGCAACCGCTTCATCGACTATATGTGCGCCTATGGCCCCAATATTCTGGGCTATAATGACCCCGATGTGGACGAAGCCGCCCGCCGTCAGGCCGAAAAAGAAAACTGCGTCACCGCCCCCAGCACCGTAATGATCGACTTTGCCGAACTGCTGGTGGATACGGTTGCTTGTGCCGATTGGGCGTTTTTTGCCAAAAACGGCAACGACGTGACCACCGGCGCCATTCTGTGCGCCCGGGCCTATACCCACCGCAAAAAGATCGTATTCTTTAAGGGCTATTACCACGGCGTAGCCCCTTGGACGCAGAAGGTGGACTATCCCGGCGTGCTGGAAGAGGACGTCATGCATAACCTCTATGTGGACTGGAACGATTTTGACCAGCTGGCCGAAACCTTTGAGCGTTATAAAGGTCAAATCGCCGCCGTCATCGCCCAACCTTATATGCACGGCAACTTTATGGATAACCAGCTGCCCCTGCCCGGCTACTGGCAGAAAGTGCGCAAACTGTGCACCGACAATGACGTGGTGCTCATCGTGGACGATGTGCGCGCCGGGTTCCGTATGGATTTGGCCGGTTCTGACCACTACTTCGGCTTTGAGGCTGACCTAATTTGCTTCTGCAAAGCGCTGGCCAACGGCTACAACGTGTCGGCCCTGTGCGGACGCGATTTTCTGAAAAACAGTATGAGCAGCCTTTCCTATACGGGCAGCTACTGGATGAGCGCTGTACCGTTTGCGGCGGGCATTGCCTGTATTGAAAAAATGAAAAAACTCAATATGCCGGCCATGCTCATCGAAAAGGGCAAAAAATTAAAGGGCGGTCTGCTCAAAGCCGCCGCCGACAATGGCTTTAACCTGCATGTGACGGGTATTGAATCCCTGCCGTACCTGCGCCTTTCCGACGATCCGTCTTTGCACCTGCACCAGCAGTGGATTGCCGAATGCGTCAAGCGCGGTGTGTTCTTTACGAATCACCACAACCACTTTATCAACGCGGCCCTGTCCGATGAGGATATCCAGGAAACCATCGACGTCGCCAATGAAGCGTTCCACGTGATTCGGGACCATCAGGAATAAGCCACAACATAAAAAAAGGAACGGCCCTTTATATGAACAGCACCCCATTTGTTAGACAGTATGGTATACTGAATAACAAGTGGGGTGA
>CAJKJS010000061.1 GCA_905200265.1 uncultured Oscillospiraceae bacterium | reverse complement strand
AATGTTGTAAATGGCGGTAATCAAGAGGGAAATGGCTGCCGGAATAGAAAATTTTAGAATCATAGGGAAAAGTTTTCCGTTATGGTAATCTACGTGTGTTGTTTGCATAAAGAGCCTCCTTGTAGTTATTTAGTTTCCTAAGTAAATGGGCCGGAAAAATCGCTGCCGTTTTACCGGCAGCGAGAAAAGCTACTCCGCCATATTTTCTAGCATTTTTTTAATGACGCGAAAGAAGACGTCCATATCTTCCGGTGGAATACCGTGGGTCAGTTCCGCTTCTAACTGTGTAATATCGGCCATCACGTCGTTTTTATAGGATAGAGCTTTTTTGCTGACAATAATGCGCTTTCGGCGGGCATCACCCGGCAGAGCTTCTCGGTGAATCAGCCCATTTTGCTCCATTTTTTTCAGCAGTTCCGTAGCCGTTGAGGGGCGCAGGGTATATTCATCTTCAATATCTTTTTGAAACACATCACCGGTTTGGGTTAGCAAAAAATGCAGCACTTTGCCCTGGGACCCGCTCATATGATCCCGGGTGGAAAAGGCGTCGATTTTCCGCCGCAGTTTATTGGAAAGTTTGCTGACATAGCGTGTGGCATGTTGATCGTGCAGCATAAAGAGCCTCCGTTACTTAGTTACCTAAGTATAAAAGGGATTTCTTTCTTTGTCAAGAGATAAAAGTCCGAGGAAAAGCATAGCGAAGAAAAAACGATATGATAGCTCATAAATGCCTACAAGGCCCAGCCCAGGCTAATTGCAAGTAAATTCTGCAAAGAATAAATGTTTATAAAAATAAAACCCGCAAGCGGAAGATGACTTTTCGCTTGCGGGCTTCTTTATTTCTTATAATACAAATAGAATAATTCTATTTAAATATACGATAAGGAATCAATCTCGATGAAATCGAATATTGGCCTGAAAGGAAGCGGGGGAGAGCAGCGATGCGTACACGGCTTTCATACCTTGTTTCACATCATCGTCCGAAATGTGATTGCCGCAGTATAGCAGATGGTAACATACGCCAAAAGCCCATCCCAGTACGCCGCTCATCGTAGCCCCATTGCGGCGGTAAAAAGCAATCCGACGTTGCCGGATCGTGAGCGTGGCGGGATCTTCTTCATTGGGCTTTTCAGCTTCAATAAACAGGGTTTCGCCAGGCTGCAGGGATTCTCGGATCAGGGCAAAAATCCGGCTACCAATGCCTTGCCCCCGTATACCGCTGCACACGGCAAAATAATCCAGCAGAATCCAGTTCTTTTCCCGGTGGAAAAAGGCGTACCCCTGTAATTGACCGTTTTCGTAAAAACCCTTCGCAGAATATGCGCCCCGATCAAATGCATCGCGAATGACCGAAAAGGGTTTCACTTCGTCGGCGGGAAAATCATGGCACAGGTACGTGTCGTAAATATCCCGGCATTGATCGAGGGTGAGGTTTCGTTGTTCCATGGTGTTTTCTCCTTTCTCGTTTGGTGCCCGAAGCGTTTCTTCGGTGCAATTGGTAGCGGAAAAATGGTCCAATTCCATTTGGTGTTCTTTTCCGCTCAGTTTTGTCACATCCAGCCGAAACACAGCCGTGGCAGCCAGCATGGTGGAGGGAAAGTTCCAGTCCATCTGGCCGGTCTGGTGCGCCATAATACAGGTGAGAGCGTGACGCTTTTCCGTTTCGTCTTCCACCAGGCGCAAGGTGCCCTGCCCAATCAGGCTTTGATACCTGGCCGAATACTGGCAGGCGGTTTTTCCTGGCAGCACCTGGTACCCATTGTCCATTTCAAAGCCCACGAAAGGGGCAGATTGGGCAAGCGTGTATTTTCGTCCAGCTTTGGCTCCGTGAAAGTACAAAACGTACCGATTGTCCTGCTTTTCAAAGCCATAGCTGACGGGAACAATGTAAACTTCGTTTCCGTCATTCAATCCAATTCGGCAGCAAAGGCAGGTTTTCAGGATAGTTTCCATCCGTTCCGGGTCCTGAATGGCCCGGTCGTTCCGGCGCATGAGGCCTCCTCCTTTTTTGTGTTTTGGGGGTAGTACATATCCCCTAATAAACCCTATCTTACCATACTGGAAGAAAAAGTGTTTGAAAAGATTCTGAACAAGTTGCGGTTAAGGTAGGAGAAATGCAGATGATTTTTGAGTGACCTGCGAGAGAAGATACTCTATACAGACAAATGTGTTATGGGTAGGCGAAAAAGGAAAGCCCTGTTCGTAGTGTTGCCAAGCGGCCCGGATATCCGAATGAAAGGCTGTAGGCAAGTGAGTAAGTCCCCAGAGGCCTCCTTGGCTTTTTGAAAGGATGTATCCATTTTCAAGATACGCCAGTACCCGGCACAGATTTAAAACATAATAAACCGGGTTTTTGTTTCCATCGGTTTTGGCATCCATACTATCGCGTAGCAGACTATCCACATAATCAGCCGGTGGAACGGGGGCAAACAGATTGCAAATATCCGGTCCGCACAACCGTATGCCGGTGTGCCGCAAGACAGTAATATGGGCGGCCAAGTCATGGTCGGTGCCGTGCATGGTGCGGCAGAAAGCAGCTGGGGTCTGCCGGGCAGCCACGCGATGCGCACGGGAAAAATGAAACTGGAAGGGAGTGGGGTAGCAGAAAATACGACAGTCTCGTTCGAGGAGTACACTCATTTCTAGGCCTTTAGGTGGGGCGTTTTCATCCAAAATCAGTAGCTCGCAAAGCAGGGCTTCTTTTTCTGTTTGGGACATCGGTTCTTTCACCACTACCAGAAAATCAATGTCACTTCGCTCCCAGTGAAAACAGCCAAATGCGAGGGAACCGTGAATGTAAATACCTGTGAGTGTTTTTCCTAAAACAGTTTGACACCGGGTTTTGATGGCCAACAACAATTCTTTTTCGTTCATGGACAAGTCTCCTCAGTGGATTTGCATAGGAAGGTAAGTAACGCCCGGGCTCCCGGTGCTAGCGGCCGGTCTTTTGCGTGGGCCAGGACCACCGGTAACGACACCGGTGGTTTCAGCGACAGAGCGGTTACCTGTTCATGCTGAAACACAGAAAAACTGCTGCGGGCTAACAGACTGACACCTTCCCCTATAGCCACCGCACGAAGGATCGATTCTACTCGGGCCGTGCGGACAATATGGGAGGCAGGTATACCGGTTTTCTGAAATTCCCGTACACACTGCTGATAGATGGACGTATACCGATTCATAAGGAGAAATGGTTCGTTTTGTAGTTCAACAAGAGAAACAGGGGCCATTTTTTGTGCCAAAGGGTGATCCGATGGCAAAACCGCCACCAGTTCATCACGGGCAACTGGATAGGTTTGATAGCGTTCCTCTGGAAACAGTAGGGCTCGGGCCAGCACCAAATCATAGAAGCCCTGTTCTAATCCACGCAGCAAATCGCCTTCTTCGCCTTCTTCCCATTTCAGAGACCATTGGGGGAAAACTGTTGTAAACCGCCGTAGTTTGGAGGTGAGTCCATATTGCGGCAAAATAGGCAAGGCGCCCAGGCGGACGGCTGGCCGGTTCGTCCGGTAGGGTTGTAAGTTTTTCATCATATGTTGATATTGACGGAGAAGGATCTTTGCTTCCCGGCTAAATTGTTCGCCAGCAGGGGTCAGGCAGGCCCGGCGATGCGTTCTATCTAGTAAGAGAAGATCCAACTCTTTTTCCAGTTTTTGAATTTGTTTAGACAGGGCCGATTGGGATATGTGAAGGGCCTCAGCGGCATCAAATAGTGTGTCATATTCAGTAACCGCTACAAAAGCTTCCAGTTGTTCAAAGGTCATGGGGAGCCTCCTTATTCCCATCAGAGTTGTGCGTGGGAAATAAACACATTCATTCCATTCTGGAAACAATTGTACCACAAATCGAATTGATTGCCCACCGGAAAAAAGATACACTTTTATTAGAAACCAGGAAAAAAGCCTGGGACAATACAGCAGGGAGGGCATGTATCCATGGCAAACGGCGTCAATGATTTACGCAGTGCACTGGCCTTTTTGAAAGAACAACCGGGCCAGTTGATTGAAACTAATGTAGAAGTAGAAGCGAAAGCGGAACTAGCCGGGGTGTACCGGTATGTGGGCGCAGGAGGAACGGTGCAGCGTCCCACAAAGGAAGGGCCCGCCATGCTATTCCACCATGTACGGGGGTTCCAAGATGCCAGTGTGGTCATCGGTGTAATGGCCAGCCGCCGCCGCGTAGCCGCTTTGATGGACTGTGCCCCGGAAGAATTGGGCAAAAAACTGTACCACAGTGTCGAACAGCCGGTTCCTCCAGTGGAAGTAGATGGTCCTGCACCTTGCCAGCAGGTGATTCACCGGGCGGATGAACCGGATTTTGATTTGTTCCGGTTGATCCCAGCTCCCACCAATACGCCGGATGATGCCGGGCCATATATTACTCTGGGTATGTGTTATGCCCGCCACCCCGATACCGGGCGGCATGATGTGACGATTCACCGGCTGTGCGTACAGGGAAAAGACACCTTGTCTATCTTTTTTACGCCGGGGGCCCGGCATATTGGCGCCATGGCGGAACGGGCTGAAGCGCTAAATCAGCCCCTGCCCATTTCGATAAGCATCGGCGTTGATCCGGCCATATCCATCGGTTCCTGTTTTGAACCGCCCACTACGCCACTGGGATATGACGAACTGTCCATTGCGGGAGCACTGCGCGGAGAACCGGTAGAACTGTGCCGGTGCGTCAGCATAAACGAATGGGCTATTGCCCGGGCGGAATACGTGATTGAAGGAGAGATTTTGCCTCATGTGCGGGTACAGGAAGACCAGAACAGCCACACCGGGTATGCCATGCCGGAATTTCCGGGATACACCGGTCCGGCCAGCAGCGAATGCCGGCTGATTCGGGTAAAAGCCGTTACCCACCGGGTGCACCCCATTATGCAGACCTGTATTGGGCCCAGCGAAGAACATGTATCTATGGCGGGCATTCCCACGGAAGCTAGTATTTACGGCATGGTGGAAAAGGCCATGCCCGGGCGGCTAAAAAATGTGTACTGTTGTTCGGCGGGCGGTGGCAAATTCATGGCAGTACTGCAATTCCAAAAGCGGGTAGCCAGTGATGAAGGGAGACAGCGTCAGGCGGCACTGCTGGCGTTTTCGGCTTTCAGTGAATTAAAGCATATCTTTCTGGTGGATGAAGACGTAGACTGCTTTGATATGAATGATGTGCTGTGGGCTATGAATACCCGGTTCCAGGGCGATGCTGATATTATCACTCTGCCTGGCGTACGCTGCCATCCATTAGACCCTTCCAATGACCCTTCCTGTTCCCCGAGTATTCGGGATCACGGGATTGCCTGTAAAACCATTTTTGACTGCACAGTGCCATTTGATCAAAAGCAGCGGTTCCGGCGAGCCCACTTTTTAGAAGTGGACCCGTCCCACTGGCTGTAAAAGGGGGAAACCGTATGGAGGAAAAAAGAATTGTGGTGGCAGCTACCGGAGCTAGTGATATGCCGCTACTACTATCGTGTTTAAAGAAAATACGGCAGACGCCGGGGTTTACTTCCTGCCTGATTCTCAGCGACAGCGCCCGGCTTACCCTGCAGCACGAAACCGCCTATACTCCCGAAGAAATCATGGCCTGGACAGATGAGGTGTTTGCTCCCAACCAAATTGGCGCCGGTCCCGCCAGTGGTACGTATGAGACAGCAGGTATGCTTATTGTGCCGTGTAGTATGAAGACGGTGGCCGGGATTCACAGCGGGTATGCCGAAAATCTGATTCTGCGGGCGGCTGATGTCACCATTAAAGAACAGCGGCCATTGGTGTTGGCAGTTCGAGAAACACCGCTGAGCGCCATTCATCTGCGCAATATGCAGGAACTGGCTATGTTACCGGGAGTACGGATTATACCGCCTATGATGACCTTTTACCAGTTGCCCGCAACCATTCAGGATATGGTCGACCATCTGGCGGCCAAATTGGTAGAACCATTTGGCATAAAAAGTGAAACATTTCGGCGGTGGAAGGGGTTATGAAACTATGGTTATCAAAAAGGTGCTTTTCGGTACCGCTTTAACGGTGGAAGTGCAAAAAATTGGAAAAGATATTCATCTTTTGCTGTACGGCGGGGAAAAACCGCACCTGGGCTGTACGGTGCTGGCACTACCCAGGCAATCGCTTGATGCCGGAAATCCCCATGGCAGCAGCACGGCTTCAGTGCTCAATGTAACCGGTCATAAAGATGAGACGCTGTGCCGCTTTTTGGCCGAAACCGTCGCTGCCAAAAAGCAAGCCGTTACGGTCTGTAGCGGCGGGTTTCACATGGACACCATCACTCCGGATCAGATCCAGAAAGTCGAAGAGGCCGTCCAGGCGGTGGCAAAGGAAGTGGTAGCTTCATTCTAGCAAATTGAAATAGGGAGGAGAAAAACATATGCTATCGTTTGATGAAAAGCAGTATACTATCAAAACTTTGGAGCTCGATGGGCAAACCCTCACATACCGCGCGTATGAAGATATTCCTTATGTGGCGGCGCCCGTAGCGAAAGACTGGCAGCGGCTGCACATTTTTGCCCCGGAAGGTTATTTTCACGGGGAAAACCCGGGTTCATACACAAAAGAAACAGCGCCCATTTTTTTCCCCAATACCGTGGGAGGCTATATGCCCGGGCCCCGGCAGCAACCGGGACGAGATGAACAGGGAAAACCCAATACCATTTTTCAGGCCTTGTGCCATGGGTACGTGGTCGTGTCGCCGGGGGTACGAGGCCGCGGTATGAAAAAGCAGGACGGCTCGTTTATAGGAATAGCGCCGGCCGGATTGTGTGACCTGAAAGCCGCCGTGCGGTTTTTGCGCCATTTTGCCGGCAAAATTCCCGGGGATGTGGAAAAGATTATCGCGAACGGGACTAGTACCGGAGGCGCTATGGCGTCGCTGTTGGGTACAACCGGGGACCATCCCGATTATGAACCGTACCTAACGGCCATGGGAGCCGCCCCTGAATCGGACCGGATTTTTGCGGCGTCGTGTTATTGCCCCATTACCAACTTGGATCATGCCGACATGGCTTATGAATGGGAATTTGGCGGCATGAACGAGTACCATCGCGTGGTGTTTTGTCCGCCTGCCCCCGGGGAGGAAAAGCCTTCGTTCCGGCCAGTGGATGGCGTGATGACAAAAGAACAGCAAGATTTGTCCATCCAATTGAAGGGGCAGTTCCCGGCATATCTCAACAGCCTGGGACTTCGGGATGATAAAGGTCAGCCACTTACCTTGCACGCGGACGGTACTGGATCGTTCCTCGATTATGTCAAACAGTATGTGGCCGATTGTGTGCAGCAGGAGCTGGATAAGGGACGGGATTTTTCCACCATTTCGTGGGCCGTGGTGGAAAACGGAACGGTCAAAGACATTGACTTTCCCCAGTATGTCCAGTACCGTACCCGTATGAAACCAGCACCGGCATTTGATAACGTGGCCATGGACACGCCGGAAAACGAACTGTTCGGAAACGAGCAGACCCAGTTTCGTCATTTTACCGCCTTTTCGCAGGTAAACAGCACGGTGCCAGGGGAACAGGCGGAGGAACACACGGTCAAAATGATGAACCCCATGGCGTATGTCCGAGATGAAAAAGCGAGAAAAGCCCCTTATTTCCGTATCCGGCACGGCGCCATCGATCGGGATACCTCCCTGGCGATCTCTACGATGCTCACAGCGGCCTTGCGGCAGGAAGGTATAGAGGTACAGCTTGCCTTTCCTTGGGGCGTGCCTCACGCAGGAGATTATGATTTGCCGGATCTATTTCAGT
>CAJKJS010000060.1 GCA_905200265.1 uncultured Oscillospiraceae bacterium | reverse complement strand
GCTGTTTGAACGCACCGGCCGCCTGCTGCAAGAATTGCAGGAACGGTGCTATCCGCAAAGTATCCCCGTCACAGGCTGGAAAAAGAAACAGGCGCCCACTCGTTTGACTTTCCGGCAGGCACTGGAACTCAATGGGTGGGAGGACATGCGAGAACCCTACCTGTGGGGTGGGCACCGGGCCCGGTTCTGGTTTCGGGCGCAGGTAACGTTGCCTGATGATGTTGCCGGGCAGTGCGTCGTGTTTCGACTGACTACGGGCAAAGAGGGCGAATGGGATGCCTGTAATCCTCAATTTGCCGTCTATGTCAATGGGGAACGGCGTCAGGGATTTGATGTGAATCACCGGGAACTGTTTCTGACCGATTGTGCCAAAGGCGGCGAAACGTATGATCTGACATTGTCGGCCTTTACCGGTGACCAGAACTTTACCCTGTTTTTGCGCGGCACGGTGGATGTACTGGACCGGGAAACCGAACAGTATTACTATGATGTAAAAGTACCCTATGAAATTGCCCGGCTGGAAGATCTGGAATCGGACGCATATGGCAAAATTCTGCCGGCTTTGACGCATTCTCTCAATCTGTTGGATTTGCGGCAGAGAGAAAACGGGGAAGCCTACCGCCGCACGTTGTCGCTGGCACGGGAAGCGCTGCAAAAAGACCTGTACGAAAAGGTTTGCCGCCCGCAGGACGGTCCGGTTATGCTGTGTGTGGGACATACCCATATTGACGTGGCGTGGTTGTGGACGTTATCGGTTACGCGGGATAAAGCCGTGCGCAGCTTTTCGACGGTGCTGGAACTGATGCGCCGGTACCCGGAATATACCTTTATGTCCAGCCAGCCGCAGCTGTATGAGTATGTAAAAGAAGATGCCCCCGAGGTGTATGAAGAGATTCAAAAGCGGGTGGCGGAAGGCCGGTGGGAAGTTAACGGCGGCATGTGGCTGGAAGCCGACTGCAACCTGGCGTCTGGGGAATCCCTGGTGCGTCAGTTCCTGCTGGGAAAACAATTTTTCCGTCAGGAATTCGGGAAAGATAACGATACCCTGTGGCTGCCGGACGTGTTCGGCTATTCGGCTGCTTTGCCCCAGATTATGCAGAAAAGCGGCGTGCCGTATTTTATGACCACCAAGATCAGCTGGAGCGAATTTAATAAACTGCCCTATGATACCTTCCTGTGGGAAGGCATCGACGGCAGCCGGGTACTCACCCATTTTGTTCCCACCCGCGACGACACGCAGGTTGATACCAGCCATGGCGAAAACGACCATTTTACAACCTATAACGGCATGATTAACCCTTCCCAGGTGCGGGGCGGTTGGAAGCGGTACCAGCAAAAGGATCTGAATGAGGAAGTGCTCAACAGCTTTGGGTATGGGGACGGCGGCGGCGGTCCCACCCGGGACATGCTCGAACAGCAACGCCGGCTGCAAAAAGGACTGCCGGGCTGTCCGCGTACAGAAATGACGACGGTTTCCGGTTTCTTCCACCGGTTGGAAAAGGCCGTCAAAGACCGCAAAGAGCTACCTGTGTGGGTGGGAGAACTGTACCTCGAGTACCATCGCGGCACGTATACCTCCATGGCGCGAAATAAAAAGTATAACCGCCGTTCGGAATTTGCCGCGTTGGATACGGAAACGTTTAGCGCTCTGGCTTCTTGCCTGGCCCGGCAGGACTACCCTGCTCAGATGCTCCACGACCAGTGGAAGGTGATTTTGCGCAACCAGTTCCACGATATTCTGCCCGGTTCCTCTATTTTGGAAGTATACGAAGAATCGAAACAGGAATACGAAAAGGTGCTGCATACGCTGCACACCCTGCAGGGACAGTCGAAACAAGCACTCCTCACAAACGTAGAAGCACCCAAAGGCGCTGTAGCCGTGTGGAACCCCGGCCCGTTTGACCGTGGCGGCGTGGTTGCCTGCCCGCTGCTGCCGGGGCAAACGTTGCAGGATGAAACCGGCAGCCCGCTTCCCGCGCAGCCCGGTGAAAATGGCCAGGTTCTGGTTTCGGTACCCGCCGTGCCGGCCAGAGGCTACCGGGTGTTTACCCCCTGCCAAATGAGTGAAGAAACATCGTCCCTGGTAGTGACCCCCACGCATATCGAAAACGATTGGTTCCGAATCTGTCTGAATGAAAAAGGGCAGTTTACTTCGTTCTATGATAAACGGGCCGGGCGCGAACTGCTGAAAGAAGGCCGGTGCGGCAATGTGCTGATGAGTTATGAAGATAAGCCTCATAACTACGACGCGTGGGACCTCAACTGCTACTATACCGAAAAGAGCTGGCCGGTGGATGACGTGAATGCTATTACGGTAGAAAGCTGCGGCCCGGTGCAGGGCAGCCTGCGGATTGAGCGGCCGTACCTGTCGTCGACGGTTTGCCAGATCATCACGGTGTACCGGGATATTCCCCGGGTGGATATCCGTCACGAAATCGATTGGAAGGAATCCCAAATTTTCTTAAAGCTGTGGTTCCCCCTGGATTTGCACGCCAACGAAGCCACCTACGAAATCCAGTATGGCAACGTAACCAGGCCCACTCACCGCAATACGTCGTGGGATTATGCCCGGTTTGAAGTGTGCTGCCATAAATGGATGGATGTGTCCGAAGATGGGTACGGCGTCAGCTTCCTGAATGACTGCAAGTATGGCTGCAGCGTACAGGGCAGTGACGTGGGACTGTCGCTGTTAAAATCGGCCCTATATCCCAACCCCGAAGCGGACAAAGAACACCACAGCTTTACATTTTCTGTGTATCCCCACGAAGGTTCCTGGAAGCAGGCCGGTACGGTGCAGCAGGCGTATGATCTCAATGACCCGCTTTTGGCATCCATGAAAGAAAACGAAGGCGGCTTTTTGCCTGGGACCTTCTCGCTTGTTCGCTGCCTGCAGGACAATGTGGCCGTGGAAGTCGTCAAACAAGCCGAAGACGGCAATGGATGGATTGTGCGGTTGTATGAATTTGCCAACCGCCGTACAAAAGCGAGCTTACAGTTTGGTTTCCCGCTGCGGCAGGCTACGCTGTGCGACATGCAGGAAAACGATCTCACACCCCTTTCGCCGGATGGATATACTCTCGATGTGGAGATGCGTCCGTATGCGATCAATACCGTGCGCGTAACGTTTGCATAAACATTTTTACGGAATACAAAAACCCGGAGGATGCTGTTTGTCAGCATTCTCCGGGTTTTTATGTGAAAGAATTATTTTTCGAAGTAGGCAGCTACATCTTTTAAATACTGAATGATGGGCAAATGCTGGGGACATACCCCTTCGCACTGGCCGCAGGCGAGACAGTCGCTGGCTTTGCCAAAGGTTTCGGTCAAATTCTGGTAGTATTCGCCCTGGGGTGTCCAGCCTTTTCCTTTTACTTCTTGCTTATCCGCGTTGTACAGCGAGAAGTAGCGGGGAATCGGAATATTCTGCGGACATCCGTCGGTGCAGTACGAGCAGCCCGTGCAGGGGATGGCGATATTGCGGTTAATGGCAGCTACCGCTTCATGAATCACAGAGTATTCCTCGTCGTTGAGCGGCTGGAAATCTGTCATAAAGCCGGTGTTGTCCAGCAGCTGTTCCATGGAACTCATGCCGCTGAGAACCATCATGACATTGGGCAGGCTGGCTGCAAAACGAATAGCCCAGGAAGGAACCGACATAGTGGGATGCACCTTTTTAAAAGCGGTTTCCACTTCTTCGGGTACATTCGCCAGGGTACCGCCCTTGACCGGTTCCATGACGATCACCGGTACATGGTGTTTTTCGGCCACTTCATAGCATTTTCTCGACTGTACCCCCAGGCTGTCCCAGTCTAAATAGTTGATTTGCAGCTGAATAAAGTCCACATCGGGATGCTCTGTCAGCACTTGGTCCAGAAAATCGGCGTGATCATGGAACGAGAAGCCGATTTTTTTCACCAGTCCCTGGGCCTTTTTCTCTTTCAGCCAGGTGAAGCAGTCCAGTTCCGTATATACCTTGTAATGGCTGGTGTTTACGTCGTGCAGCAGGTAGTAATCAAAATAGCTGACGCCGGTCTTTTTCCGCTGTTCATCAAAAATGCGGTCGCGGTCTTCCCGGGTTTGAATAAACCCGGCATGCAGTTTGGTAGCCAGGGTAAAGCTATCCCGAGGATGACGGTCCACCAAAGCTTCTTTCGCAGCACATTCGCTTTGGAATCCGCAGTACATCCACGCGGTATCAAAGTAAGTAAACCCACGCTGGAGGAACGTATCCACCATTTTTTTCGTTTGTTCCATATCAATTTTCGACGGGTCGTTGGGGTCCAGCGACGGCAGCCGCATCAGGCCAAAACCCAGTTTTTTTGCACTCATCACAATTCCTCCTTCTGTTTTTTCCAGTATACCATAGAATAAAAATGGGATGCAAGAAAAGCTCTTTTCTACCGAGTTACGTCTATTTTCTAGTATACACGAAAATAACCCAGATAGCCAATGCCTGTTTTTTATGGCATGAATAAGGGGTGGGCATAGGTTTTCCACAAAGAGAAAAGAAACCGTGGAAAAAAGGTCCGTTTTCAGAAAGAAAACCGGCGCATGTGTGCGCCGGTTTTTGTCAGATTACGCTAACTGCTGTAAAAGCGATACGATAATCGGCATAGCCGTACTACGGCCAAATCCACCTTCTTCTACCACCGCCACAAAGGCGTAGGGGGTATCGGGATTTTGACAGTAGCCAACAAACCAGGCGGTATCTTCCTGGTCGCCGCCCACTTCGGCTGTACCGGTTTTACCGCATACCTGCATGCCGGAGGGGAAGTTTCCGTCGCCGTAATCGCTGACAACGTCGTTGCGCAGCAACTCGTTGAGCTGGGCAGCGGTGTTGCTGTCGAGCAGGGTAATCTGGCTCGTATCGGGTTGGGAAACAGTTCCGTTAGCGTCAGTGATGGACTGAATAATATGGGGCGTAACGGCGCTGCCGCCGTTCGCTATGGCGTCCATCACCAGCATCATATGGTAAGGGGTTACTTCGGTCGTATATTGTCCAATGCCGGCCCACCCAAGCTGGTCGTCTGTTGCGCCATTTAGATCCAGATTGCTGGCCTGGACAGGAATGCCGTCCAGATCCCACGAACGGTTAAAGCCCATTTCCTCACAAGTTTCGGTCAAATTCTCAGATCCCAGATCAATGGCCAAATCGGCAAACAAAATATTGCACGAAACCGCCAGCCCTTCGCGAATATCCAGTTCCCCGTGTTCGGACATACAGGTAATGGTGTTGCCGTTGATGATCTCTTTGCCCATGCAGGAATACGTGCGCGTACTCCAATCGGTAAAGTGATCAATGGCGCTGGCCGTGGTGAAAACTTTAAAAGTAGAACCGGGGGCATATGTGACCGATAACGTGCGGTCATAATAGGCCCCTTTGTAGGCATCATTGGTTTCGATGTCGGAAGGAATGTTTTCCGGATCGAAAGTGGGGGTACTTACTTTGCACAGAATTTCACCGGTTTCGTAATTCATCAGCATGACAGCGCCTTTGTAAGAACCCAAAGCCTGTAGGGCCGTTTCGCACAAATCGGTATCCAGCGTTAATGCAATGGTGCTGCCCTCTGTATTATTGGTTACACCACTAACACCGGTTAAGGTATTGTAACCCAGCAGCTGGGCACGGTATTGCAACTGAATTCCTGTGGAGATACTGCCATTGAGGTCACCCACCGTGTGAACGGTAGCTTCCCGCACAGAGGAATCTTCATTATAATGCCGTTCACCGTCTTCACTTTCCACCAGGACGGTGCCGTCACGATCGACAATGGTACCGGCCCATACGGCTTCGCCGCCACCCTGGGTAGTACCGCCTTCTGTTTTTAAATGGCGGTTATACGGCTGCATCGCCCAAGAAGCACCCTGGGTACCCAGCCGAAAGGCAAAAACACCCATTCCCAGAATAAATAAGCCGGTTAAAATATACAGCGTCAGGGAGCGCCAACCTTGTGTTCTCATGCGCTTTTCCTCCTTGCGGCATACGTCCGCTCGTCGCTGGCCTTAATAAAAGCCAAAAGTCCCCATACCGCCATCATAGACGAACCACCGGCGCTAATCCACGGCAGCGTTACGCCGGTTAGCGGCAAAATGTCGGTGGGTCCCATCACATTCAGGGCCGTTTGGAATAAAAGCAGACCGGCCGCGGCACAAGCGGTAATGGAATAAAAGGTGGAACGGCTGCGGGTCACGTCACTGCGGGCATAGAAGATGAACAGTACAATGGCCAGTAGCACCACAAAACTGAGCAGAAGGCCTTGCTCCTCGCACAGCATGCCAAAAACCAAGTCACTGTTTCCTTCCGGCATATCTACCAGATAGCCGCGTCCCAGGCCCACACCAAATAGCCCGCCGCTGGCAATATAGGTAAGCGTCCGGCTCTGCTGATAGCCGAGCCCGTTGACATCGTCCCATACATGACCCCAAATGGAAAAGCGGTCGGCTGCATAGGGTTTTAATTGCAGGAACATAAATAACCCCAGGGCCACCAACGCCGTTGCCAGAAATACCGTACGCAGGCTGCCGGAACGCATAAAAGCAATGAGCAAAAACGTGATGAAGAAAATGGCCGCCGACCCCATGTCGTGCATCAGTACAAAACAGGCGCCGCAAGCAATGCCAAACAGAATAAATTCTGTCAGGTTACGGCGGGTTTGTA
Organism: uncultured Oscillospiraceae bacterium; assembly: GCA_905200265.1. Classification (GTDB taxonomy): domain Bacteria; phylum Bacillota; class Clostridia; order Oscillospirales; family Acutalibacteraceae; genus Heritagella. The sequence continues at coordinate 1,153 of CAJKJS010000060.1, read as the reverse complement.
GCCGGTCCAGTGTGGCAGCGCCGCCGAAAATAAACGCAATTTTGACAAATTCGCCGGGCTGAATGCTAAAGCTGCCGATATAAATCCAGTTTTTCGCACCGTTGATGGAAGTACCCACCACCAGTGTGGCACACAACAGGAGTACCCCAGCGGCGGCAATATATTTGCGCCACCGGTTCACACGGTCCAAATTTCCCATAAACCAGATCATCACGGTAAACAGACAAATGCCGCCAGCCAAAGCGACCAGCTGGGTGATGACCACGTCAAGGCTCATACTGGTTTGCAGGAAAATCCCAATACCGGAAAGGAGAAGCCCAACGGTTTCCACTTCAAATGAAATGTGATCGAACACATGCGTACAAAAAAGATAGAAGGCGATTTCTACGAGTGCAAGCATCCCAAACAGCAAAAAGGCTTCCGGTCGCCAGGGATCTGCGCCACAGCAGACCTGAATGGCCAAAAACAGCTGGATGAGGAGTACGAGCGTAAAAAGCCCTGCCGGGGACGGAATCCGCCGGAATGGGTCCGTGCTGGTACGGGAATCGGCGCCTTCGGCGCGAATCAGCATCAACGTGGTACTGCCAAATGTCAACCGGTCGCCAGGCAGCACCATGTGGGAGCCTTTAATTTTTACGCCGTTGACCCGGGTGCCGGATTTCGAACCGGTGTCGATGACTTCCCATCCCGCTTCCCGGCGCATGAGTACAGCATGGTCACGGCTCATGGTCCCATCGGGTACCGTAATATCACAGCTTTTGCTGCGGCCAATGGAATTTTCCCAGTAAAGCACGGGGATTTTTGTTTGATCCACAATGTTTTCCAGCATAACTACCGGCGCCGCTTTCCGGCGGGACCGGCGCACGGAGCGGAAACATTGTACAATGACCAGCAAGCTGAGAAGGGGGACCAGAATCCGCAAAATGAGCAATAGGACATCTTCCGTTCCTGCCAGAAAGGTCAGAAACTGATCCCATCCATCTAAGTTCCCCATGACATTCACTCCTTTTTCTCTAAATACGGCCGTCTGCGATTTGTGAGCCGGCCGGACTTTGGACAGCTAATTTTTCTTATTTTACCACAGAGTTTTGAAAAAGCTATGAATTTTTTTGCAAAGGGAGTGGGAACCAGAACAAAAAACACCCTGCGACGT
>CAJKJS010000059.1 GCA_905200265.1 uncultured Oscillospiraceae bacterium | reverse complement strand
AAGGAAAACCCCTGCCGCTTAGGCAGGGGTTACGTGTTTAATCATATAGGTGGTTATTGTCGATATACTTGCGGCACAGGTAGTAGGAAGCTCCGGTCAGATAGGAAGTTTCCGTCGATTCTTTGGCATAAGCAATGGGCAAATCGGCGCCTGTGCGGAAGAAGGGAGTGGAAGCCACCATACTGCGCAGCGTTTCCAGGAAATACCGGCCGGCAAACTGGTAATCCCCGCCGATAATAATCTTTTCCGGGTCATTGGCGATCATAATGGTGCGGATCAGCACGCAGAACCAGCGGATCACATCATCCATCAGCCGGCAGGCAAAGGAATCCCCCACATTGGAGGCGTCAAAAATGACCGACATGGTCAATTCCCCGCGCTGCAGCGCTTCGGTGACCGGGGAATCGGGGTATTCATTTTTCCAGCTTTCCGCATTACGGAACACATTCCGCGGGGCCACCATGACTTCAAAACAGCCTTTGGACCCACACATGCACGTGAGGTTGGAATGGGGATCGACAATAATATGGCCGTATTCGCTCATAAACCCATTGAACCCGTGAACCAGCTGATGCTTTTTCAGCACACAACCGCCGGTGTGAGCGCCTACGACCAGGTGAACAATGGTTTCAAATCCCTGATTTTCGGGGTCTAACAGATCAGCATACCCCGTCAAGGCCGAATTGTTTTCGATGTAAATGGGAACATCGGTCTGGAGGGCATCGGTTAGGTCACGGCAAACATTCAGATTCCGGGGCCACTGGTGATGGACAGAGTAGCGGATCACGCCATTTTCTACGTCCAGAATACCGTCGCCCATAATCACAATGCCGCTGATTCGCGACAGAGTGACATTATTTTTCGCAAGTAGTTCCCGAATAGCCCGGGCCGCCAGTTGCACCATGCTGCCGTAATCCCCAGCAGCGATGGCTTCCCGTAAGTCGATACGATCTACAAAGTGAGAGGTCAGATCCATCATAAACACCGATACCCGATTGTGGGACATGTTGACAATCAGGGAGTACTGGTAGGTGCTGTTAAACTGGAATAGTTCCGGTTTTTTGCCGCCTTCTTCGGTGCTTTCGCCTTTGCCGGCCGAAATAATCAGCCCTTTTTCCAGAAAATCGCTGACAATTTTGGTAATGGTGGTTTTGCTTAAATTAGCCTGGGACGCAATTTCACTCACGGAAATTTTACCGGCATAGCGAAATAGAGACAAAACGAGTTTTTGATTGTTGTACTTAATATTACGGGGCTTGCTGCTTTTACGCCGGGGGCCCATGGCGCTGTACGATGTGCTCATAAAGGTTCATCTCCTTTTTGTCCATATGGAACAATGGGATCAGAGCAGACAGTTTCCCACTGTTCACGCCTAAAACTGTTCTTATTATCCTACGAATTAGGCAGGTTTGTCAATAAAAAACCACAGACCGTCCAGCTGGGCACAATAGAAAAAAACGAAAACGTGTACAGAGGCAATGAGAGCAAATCTCACAAAAGAAAAGATTTATCTTTGTTTTCAAATTATGTTGACAAACAAAATGCAGTCGTTTATAATCAATACTGTAAGAAGCAGTGTCTGCCGGTTGGGAGGCGGACGGATTGATTTTTTGAGGAAAGAAGGAGTTTACTTATGCCTCTGGTGCGTGTACATGACCTGCTGACCCATGCAACGGAAAATCATTATGGTGTAGCAGCTATCAATGTGGGAAACTATGAAACTATTAAATGGGCGGCAGCGGCAGCCAACCAGGAACGGGTTCCGCTGATCATTCAGTTCTGGCCCGGATATGATGTGATGATGCATTATATCGATATGAAGCACATCGCCATGATCGCCCGTCAGTTTGCCGAAGAAAGTGAAGTGCCGATCGCGGTGCATTTGGATCACTCCTGGAATTATGATATTGCGGTAACCGGTATCCGCAAAGGTTTCCCTTCTGTGATGGTAGACGGTTCTTCGTTGCCGTATGAAGAAAACGTGGCCCTGACCAAATCAGTCGCCGATGTCGCCCGGGTATTTGGGGTGGATATCGAAGCCGAACTGGGTCATGTAGGTAGCGGCAATTCGATTGACGATATTACCAACAGTGACCACTATACCAACGTGGAACAAGCGGTAGAGTTCGTTGAAAAAACCGGTTGCGGTAGTTTGGCCGTGGCAGTGGGTAACGCCCATGGTCCTTACAAGATCACGCCGAACCTGGACTTTGACCGCATTAAGGCACTGCGCAAGGCTGTTTCTGTGCCGCTGGTTCTGCATGGCTGCTCCGATATTCCTCACGAACAGCTGCAAGAATCCGTTCGTTTGGGCCTGAGCAAGTTTAACATTGCTACTGAATATTTCCGTGCCTGCTACGCCAGCACTTGTGACGTGGTTGACCTGGAAAAGAAAGAAAGCGGCAACATTATCAATCTGCTTTCGGATGCCGAGCAGGGCGCTGTCGATTTTATTCGCAGCAAAATGCAGCTGCTCAACCCCAACAAGTTTACGCTGTAAGCGTTGCCTGCTAAGGAGAGAGAGCATGAAAAAGTTTCAAGTGGCGGGCATTGATATGCCCTGTATTGACCTGGCCCTTTCGGTGGACAATTTCCCCAAACCCAACGGTGGCGCCAAAGTGAACACGGCCAGCTGGCAGGGTGGCGGCAAAGTAGCCACCGGCATGGTGGCAGCAGCCCGGCTGGGCGCGCACTGCGCGATTATGGGCGCTGTGGGCGAAGATAACTATGGCACATTCTGTGTGGAAGATTTTAAAGCACATGGCATTGATGTGTCTGGTTTGCAAGTGCAAAAAGGAAAAACGACTTCCCTTTCTATCGTCATTAGCGATAAGGAAACGAAAGGCCGCAGCATTGTCTATAACACGGGTTCCGCTTCTTTGCCCCGTGTAGAAGAACTGGACGAAGAGATTATCACGGGATGTGAATACTTCTTTGTCGCACATTTGAGCCCAACCGTCGTAGAAGCGGCGAAAAAGGCCAAGGCGGCAGGGGCGAAGATCTTCATTGATGCTGATAATTACAACGAAGAGCTCATGGAAAACATTGGCCTGATCGATATTTTCGTAGGATCGGAATTTGTTTATGATGCTCTTTTCCCCGGAGATGCCGATTACGAGAAAAACTGCCAGAAAGTACGCGAAATGGGCCCTAAAGTAGTGGTCTTTACACTGGGTGGCAAAGGATGCGTGGGACTATCAGATGAAGGCTTTTTCGAAATGCCCACGTTTGATGTCCCTGTGATCGATACCGTGGGGGCTGGCGATGTTTTCCACGGAGCATTTTTGGCAGGCCTGCTGCAAGGCTGGAGCGTGAAAGAAATTTGCCGTTTCGGCAATGCGGTTTCCTCCATTAAAGTTACCCGCCAGGGTGGCCGTGCCGGTATTCCGGATATGAAAACAGCCCTGCACTTTATGGAAACCGGAGAAATCGATTATACAGAAATCGACAAACGAGTTGCTTTCTATGGAAGGAGTATGCAATATGTATAAAATGCCAAAAATCGTTTTGGGCGTAGCCCCTACGAAGCGCGGCTTTCTGAGCATGGAAGAAGCCAAACGCCAAAAAGATGCGTTTATGGCGGTCATCCGTGGGATTGACAGCGATGTCGTGGACATTGTTGATATCGATGATTTGTGTGAAAATGGGATTCTGACCGCGGATTATACGAATCCGACCAAAACGACCCAGACCATCCAGAATGTAATCGATCGCTTTGTTAACGCTAAAGTAGACGCTCTGTTCATTCCCCATTGTGACTTTGGTGAAGAACAGTGCTCCACAGCCGTTGCGGCCGCTTTGAAAGTGCCGACGCTTTTGTGGGGTGCTCGCGATGAACGGCCCAATACGTTTGAAGGCCGCGGCCGCGATACCCAGTGCGGCATGTTTGCGTGCTCCAAGGTGCTGCGCCGGTATAATGTGCCCTTCAGCTACATCTGGAACTGTGAAACCGACAGTGATGATTTTAAAAACGGGTATGACAGCTTTATCCGTGTGGTGAATGTGGTGAAAACTGTACGTTCTCTGCGCATCGCAAAGTTTGGCGCCCGTCCTCAGCCCTTCATGAGCTGTATGGATAATGTGGGCGAACTGGCTACTCGGTATGGAATTACCACGGTGCCCGTATCTCCCAATGCAGTAGCCAAGAAGGCCGACGAAATTGCGGCGGCTGGCAGCGAAGAATTCAAAGCGTATGCAGCAGATTTTGCGTCTCGCTTTGAAAGTGATATGCCCAAAGAAAAAGTGGAACGCAGTGCTGCGATTACCATGGCTGTCGAACAGCTTATGGAACAGAATAACTGCACGGTGGGCGCGATGGAATGCTGGACGGCGACCCCCATCTTTGGTGTACCGGTATGTCCCACCATGGGTGAAATGGCGGACCGTGGATATCCCCTCAGCTGTGAAACTGATGTCAGTGGTGCTGTCACCATGGCGATTTTGCGGGCTGTGACCCTGAACCGGCAGTCCGAATTCCTGGCAGACCTTACCATCCGTCATCCGGAAAATGATAACGCGGAACTTTTGTGGCATTGCGGTCCGTTCCCGTATAGCCTGAAAAATCAGGACAGCAAAGCTCGTCTGGTAGGTGGCCAGGAAAGCTTCTACCTGAAAGATGGCGACTTGACGGTTTGCCGTTTTGACGAAGTGGATGGGAAACACTACCTGTTCTGCGGAGAAGGCAAAACGACCACTGGGCCCGAAACCACCGGTACGTATGTATGGTTGCAAGTGGACAACTGGAAGCGTTGGGAAGAAAAACTCATTTTTGGGCCGTACATTCACCACGTGGGTGGTACCTATGGCAATTACAAAAAAGAATTGCGTGAAGCAGCCCGGTATCTGGGCATGATCTTTGATGATGCCGATGAACAGGGGATTGCCAGCCTGTAAAAAAATTTAATGGCTGGACGCCTGATAACAGTTACTGAACAAGGCAGAAAGAGAGACACGGAAAAGGAGAGCTTCCGGATAGAAATATCCGGAAGTTCTCTTCGTTCTTTTGAAGGAATTCTATGGGAAAACTCACAAAATATGGGCTAAAAAGTATCTTGCGGTTTTCTTGTTGATTGACTATAATAGGGACTGATCATATACGGGCTTTGACGGAACATAGAAAGGATTATGAATTGTGAATCAGTCAGGGTTACAGCAAAAAAAGAGCACAAAAAGATGGATAGCTTTTGTTTTGACGGTGCTTGTATGTGTGTGTTCGGCGGTTGTGTATGTGTCGGCAGAATCAAAAGCCGCCACAGTGACGATGGACCGGGAATGGGCCAGTGTGGCCATTGGTAGTACCGTGCAGCTACGTGCGCAGTCCAGTTCTTCTGTGACATGGAAATCATCGGATACATCGCTGGCTACTGTGGATCAGACAGGAAAAGTGACTGGTAAATCCATGGGCATGGTGACCATTACAGCCACATCGAACGGAAAAACCGATACTTGTCAGGTATCGGTCGGTATGACCCAGGGAATCGATGTTTCTTCTTGGAATCAGACGGTTGATTGGGCTAAAGTCAAAGAACACGGTGTCGATTTTGCCATCATCCGGGTCGGTTATGGTTGGGAAGATTATCCCAATCAAATTGACAAGCAGTTTGTCAATAACGTGAAAGGTGCTGTGCAAAACGGCATTGATTTCGGCTTGTATTTCTACAGTTATGCCACCAATGCCGATGAGGCAGAACAAGAAGCAGCCTATCTATTACGGGCGTTGGAAGATTACGTACCCGGCTATATGTCTTCTATGACGCTACCCATCGCCTATGATGTGGAAGATCCTTGTATGCAAGGCCTTAGCAAGGATACCATGACAGCAATTGTAAAAACATTCTGTACCGAAATGCAAAAAGCCGGATATGACGCCATGGTTTATTCCGGTAAATACTCCTATTTCCCTATGATGGATGTCGAATCCCTGCGGGAGATGGGGGTTACCTTCTGGCTCGCCATGTATCCGAATTCCCCGGATTTTACCACAGTCCCATACATGGGGTCTAGTGCGGCGCAACCCGCCATTTGGCAGTATGCTAGTGACGGAGATGTAGACGGTGCTAACATACCTTCTAGTGGGCATGTAGATGTAAATGTGCGTTATATGGTGCCGAGCGTAGACAGTGTGAGTGTAACTTCCTCTGGCGGTGTCAAAGTTTCTTGGAAAGCACTGTCGGGCGCTAAATCGTATACATTATATCGCCGCGACAATAGTACAAACAAAGAAACGGTGGTGAAAACCGGACTAACGGGGACCAGCTATACAGACTCCTCCTGTCCGGAGGGGAAAGATGTTTACTATTATCTGACGGCATCCACGTCACAAGGAACCATCAGCGGGGCTTATACTGGCAAACAGGCCTATGTATTACCCACTCCGGAACTGACCTCGGTCAAAAGTACATCGTCGGGGATTACGATCAACTGGAAAGCTGTTTCTAATGCACAGGGATACCGGATCTACCGCAAAAATGAAAATGGCAACTGGGTTGGTTTGAATAACGTTTCCTCTTCGCAAAATAGCTATACAGATACCACTGCGGATCCCAATCAGTCTTATACGTATACCGTTCGGGCCTACCGGTATGGTGGTGTCTTAGGCGGTGGTGTGCAGTATTATAGTGGATATGAAACAGAGGGAATCACCTCCCTCGTTCAACCTGCTTTTACTCTTTCCAATACAGCAAGTGGTGTGCAAATTAGCTGGGATAAAGTGCCTAGCGCTACGAAATACCGAGTATATTGCCGCAGTGGTACCACAGGCGATTGGACTCGGTTGACGGAAACGACGAGTACTAGCTATACGTATCAAGTTAAATCAGGCTCCACATATTATTATACGGTTAGAGCCTTTTTGGATGATGATACGTACAGTGCCTATCGACAAGACTTGGCCATGAAACGGCTGACACAGCCGGAATTTACAGTGTCCAATACAGCAACTGGTGTCCAAATTGATTGGAGTAGTGTAACAGGCGCCAATAAATATCGGGTATATTACCGAACGGAAGATATGAGTGGGTGGACACGACTTACCGAGACAACAGATACTAGCTATATCGATACAACAGCGAAGTCGGGTGTAACCTATTATTACACAGTCAAAGCGTTTTCAGACAACACGTACTGGAGCTCGTACCGTGAGGATGTAAAGATTAAGCGGTTGTCGCAGCCGAATTTTACCCTTTCAAATACAGCAGAGGGAGTGCAGATTGATTGGGATAAAGTAACGGGTGCAACCAAATACCGGGTATACTACTATAGTGGTACCGATGGAAATTGGGTCAGGCTGGCAGAAACAACGGGTACCAGTTACACATACAAAGCTAAAGAAGGTTCCACGTATTATTATACGGTAAAGGCATTTTCGGGGAACACCTATTGGAGTTCGTACCGTAAAGATGTCACTTTCACGCGTCTGACAGAGCCGGACTTTACCTTAACTAACGAAGAAAATGGGGTGAAAATTAGCTGGGATAAGGTATCGGGAGCCTCAAAATACCGTGTGTATTGCCGGAGCGGTACTACAGGAGATTGGACCCGATTGACGGAAACAACGAGTACCGGCTACACATATAAGGCCAAAGCAGGTTCCACATATTACTATACTGTGAAGGCATTTGCAAAAGATGGTTCGTATAGCACATACCGGAAAGATGTGTCTTTTAAACGGTTGGAAGAACCGGATTTTTCCTTGACCAACACCAGTACGGGGGTAAATATTAGCTGGGGAAAAGTGGCGGGAGCCAGTAAATACCGGGTATACTACTATAATGGTACCAATGGAAATTGGGTCAAGCTGACAGAAACGACGGGTACCAGTTACACGTACAAAGCCAAAGAAGGCTCTACGTATTATTATACGGTAAAGGCATTTTCGGGGAACACCTATTGGAGTTCGTACC
>CAJKJS010000058.1 GCA_905200265.1 uncultured Oscillospiraceae bacterium | reverse complement strand
CCATCGTACACCGCCCTCTTCTTTTCGTATCTACGAATAAGTATAACGAAAATGCCCCTTCTCTGCAAGCCATTTTTCCGATTGTCCCCCCGTTCTCTCCTCGAAAAAAGCAGGCAGTCAAACCAAAAGTTTGACTGCCTTTCCATCATGCGGGCGGTTTATTCCCCATCTTTTTCTCTCTCATACCGGTGGGGCGCTATCCTTGTTAACAACTGCAAATACTGCCCCGCTAATCGTTCCTCATTATGATGCTGCCGGATATACTGCCGGCCTCTCTCTCCCATACGCTGCCGTTCCTCTTCACTCATATGACACAACCGCTCGATCGCCCCGGCTGTCTTCTGAGGATCTTCCGGAGGGACCACTAGGCCACATCCACACGCCGCCACAGGATTTTGTGGACAATCCACCGAAAAAATGACAGGCCTGGCTGCTGCCATATAATCCATCAGTTTATTGGGGCTGATTCCGTAGCGAAACAGCGGCTTTTTTTGCAGCCCGATAAAGAGCGCATCAAAATGCGGAAGCAACGCCGTAATGTTTTCGTGGGAAACCGGATGCCATATGGCAACCTTTTCTTCTAATCCCTTTCTTTGAACCAGCCGCTGCAAAGCTGCTTTTTCGCTCCCCCGGCCAATAAGCACCACACGCACAGAACGTTCTTTCAAACGGGCAGCCGCTTCCACCAATACCCATGCCGCATTGGCAAGGCCCAGTGCCCCCGTGTATCCTACCAGAAAGTTTCCTTCCCTTTTCCACTGCTTTAGCTTGTCCGCCATGGGGGGTGCAAAGGGAGCCTCCCGGGGAATTTCCGCTGTATTCGGAATATAGAAGAAACGTTCTTTTGGTAATCCATGAGCCATCAGATGCGGCAAAGCGCCGGGCAACATACTCGCAACGGCTTCACAGCTTTGCAGGGTACGGTCTTCTGCTTTTTGCAATAAGCGAATCATGGGATGGGCTTTTCCATACCCACCCAGCTGCTCCACGCTCATGGGCCACAAATCGTGCAGTTCATACAGCAGCCGTGCCCCATATCGCCGGGCAATCGACAGCGCCGGATATACGTCCAGCAGGTATGTGGAACCCAGAATAATCACATCGGGTGCAAAACTGCCGGTCATTTGGTCATATCGGTTCCATACGCCCCACAGATAAGCTCCGATATTCCGGCAGCGGGCTGCACCGTTGCCTTCATATGCCGGGGTTTTCACAAAAATAAACGTGACCCCGTCGATCTCCTTTCGTAGGAAAGAGGCGGAAACGACTGGATTTTTTACCCGTAAATGGGTATAGGAAGCGGCCAGAATCATCACCTGGTGTCCCATCGAAGCCCATCGCCGGGCAAACCGGAACGGCCTGTGTTCCATCCCCCAGTCGTCCGGCGATGCATAATGCTCCATATACAGGATTTTCATACGCGAAGTGCCTCCTGCAAGGCGTTTGCCATCCGTTCTTCTACATCGTCCGAACTGAGAAATTCTTTTGCTCTCGTTCTCTCCGGTACCGGTGTCAAAATCCTCTGCGCTAACTTACCAAACGGAGGCGGACACAATTGATTCCAGCCGCCGATTAGGGTTTGGGGCCATTCGGTTTCACGGCGCAGCGTGATACAAGGCGTTTGCACCAACCAGCTTTCTTTTTGCAGTGTGCCGGAATCGGTCAAGCAGCAACGGGCATGCACAAGGAGTGAAAGCAGCGTATGATACGGTACCGGCGGCAAAAAGCGAATCCCCCGGCAGTCAAACCGGCTTTTCAGTTCCTTTACATACGGCTGCATGCGGGGGTGTACCGGGAACAGCACCGGCATCGGTACCCGGCACACCTCTTCCATGGCTTGAAACAGAGAAAGTGCGTGATTTTCTTCGCTTTCAGCTCGGTGCATGGTAAAAAGCAGGTATTTTTTAGGGAACACCCCGTACCGGCTGAGAATTCTCTGGTCTTTTCCCGTTTCCCGCAAGGTTCGCACCGCATGCGCCACACAGGAAACGGTAAGGTCGCCGGTATACACCGCTTTTTCTCCCAACCCTTCTTTTGTTGCTTGTTCAACCGCTTCTCTGGTAGGGCAAAACAATAGCTGGGCCAAATGATCCGCCACCACCCGGTTCTGTTCTTCGCGCATATCCGTACGCCCACAGCGCAGGCCCGCTTCTACATGCACCAGAAAAAAGCCGCCCCGTGCGGCGCATAAGGCACCGGCCAGTGTGGAATCCGTATCACCGATGACCAGCACACAGTCGGGCTTTTCTTTTTGCAGCACGGGCATCAGCTGCCCGATCATGCCGCCCAGACGTTCTTCCGGCGTTCGACCGTGAGGTGTTAGCGTCCAGTCGGGTCGGGGTAGTTGTAATTCCCCAAAAAAAACGTCCGACAGCTGGCGGCCGGTGTGTTGACCGGTGTGAATCAGTACCGGCTGGCACACCGGCTGCAAAGCCCGGTACAGGGCCGCCGCCTTGATAAATTGGGGTCTGGCCCCCGCAAGTATCGCTGCCTTTTTCAAAACAGGTTCCTCTTTTCTTCATACTTTCACCGTCCCCGGCCTTTCACTTTTTCACGGCGCATTTCGTCCACCGAAAACCGGAAGGACCGCAGTAAAATCTTTTCGCCCCGTTTGTGAGACGCATAAATCGCCAAAACCGTCTGCATACTTCGAAAACCGGCGGCTCCGTCCACAAGGGGACGCCCTTTTTCCCGCAGGGCCCGCACAAAATCGCGGTACAGCGGGGTATGGCCGTTCCCATAAATATCGGCGGCCGGTTTTTGTACATCCGGCTGAGATAGGACCGGTGGGTCTTTTTGGCTGTGCCAGGTTTGTACCCGGTCAACGGCTGTACCGCCAATCACGGCACAGCCTTCGCTGCCAAACAAAGCCAGTGTTTCCGAAAGATTTTGTGGATATACCAACGCCGTTCCGGAAAAAACTGCCATTTTTCCGTCGGCAAAACGCAATAGCGCAGCGCCGAAATCTTCGGCTTCGATGGGCCGAGCATACCGGTGTACCATGCCCTGTACCTCCACAAGCTCGCTACCGGCAAACCAGCACAGTAAATCGGCCATATGAATCCCCTGATTCATCAAAACCCCGCCGTCCATACGGTACGTTCCCCGCCAGGGGGCCTGCTTATAATAAGCCGGGTCCCGGTTCCACCACATTTGCCCTTCCAGATGATAGACATCCCCGAAATCTCCTTGCTGCATGGCTGTATACGCCGCCATCACGGCGGGATTAAAGCGGTTTTGATGGCATACGCCCAAAATAAGGCCCCGCCTTTCCGCTTCTTCGATCATCACAAGGGCTCCCCGGCTGCTCAGCGCCATGGGTTTTTCGACCAGTACGGAAAAACCGGCACGCAGTACATTTTGTGCCATACCGGCATGCAACCCGCTGGGAGTAGCAATCACACAGAAATCGCTTTGCGTGGCCCGCAGCATAGCCGGGTCAAACGCCCCAAATAACCTGGGCGGCGGCAACCCAAGGGCCCGGCATTCATCCTGTACCTCTTTTGCACGCAAAATTTGCAAATCCGACACGCCCACTAATTCGACCTCATTGCGGTTTTCCGCAATGGCCTTTATATGCCGGCGGCTGATCCGCCCGCACCCTACCAAAAAACACCGGCATACCCGCAAAGATTTCCCCTCCTCTTTTTCTTCCATTCACAGGCAAATTTTCTGTTTACTATGGATACCGGCAAACCCGTTGCGTGTATCAAATACCAGCGGACAGTACCGGCAAATCATGTCTCCATCAAAACAGCGATGAGCTGTACACAATACCGCTGCATCCAGTGCCGCCAGGTCTTGCGGCGTACACGCTTTCAGCCCGGTTACGGTTTCCCCTCCGATTACTACCGATGGTACGTAGGGATCGTAGTAGCAAAGCTCCGCCCCCGCCTGTTTAAGTAATTGCCATACTTTTAAGGACGGGCTTTCCCGCGTATCGCCAATGTCGGCTTTATAACTCATCCCCAATAGCAGAATGCGGCATCCCTTCACCGGTTTTCCCCGTTTATTCAGTTCCCGGCTGAGCCGTTCCACCACATACCCCGGCATACCGGCGTTAATTTCGCCGGACGTTTCGATGAGCCGCGTGTGAAATCCGTATTCCCTCGCTTTCCAGGAAAGGTAAAACGGATCTAACGGAATACAGTGCCCTCCCAACCCCGGCCCGGGGTAGAACGCCTGAAATCCGTAGGGCTTCGTCGAAGCCGCATGGATGACTTCCCAAATATCGATACCCATCCGGTCGCATAGCATGCTCATTTCGTTAATCAGGGCAATGTTCACATGCCGGTAAGTGTTTTCCAGCAATTTTTCCATTTCGGCGGTCATGGGAGAGGAAACCGACACGATGCCTCCTTTTAGAATCTGGCGGTAAAAAAGCGAAGTGAGCCTGCCGGATTCCTTTTCCATACCACCCACCACTTTGGGTGTATTGTCGGTATGGTATACGCTGTTCCCCGGGTCGACCCGTTCCGGGGAGAAAGATAAAAAGAAGTCCTCCCCTTCCCGCAGCCCGGATTTTTCCAGAATGGGGCACACCAGTTCCTGGGTCGTGCCGGGGTACGTGGTGGATTCCAAAATCACCAGCATATCCCGGTGCAGGCGCAGCGCAATATCTTCGCTACTCCCCTTTACATAGGAAAGGTCGGGCTGGTGATGGGTGTCTAGCGGGGTTGGCACACAAATGACCGCAATATCCGTGCGGCGCAATTCATCAAAACAACTGGTAGCCGTTAGTTTTTTATCGCTGACTACCTGTTTTAGCTCGTTGTGATCCACATCGCCAATGTAGCTTTCGCCCCGGTTTACTTTGGCGGCCTTTTCGGGCTGCACGTCAAACCCCATCACGGAAAAACCGGCCTTGGCGGCGGCACAGGCCAGCGGCAACCCTACATAGCCAAGCCCAATCACCCCCACCACCGCTGTACGATTCCAGATTTTCTGCGACAAGACGTGGTTTTTCTTCATGGCTTGCCTCCTTTGGCCACGGCTTTTCGTATCACATCACACACTTCATCGGCCTGACAATCGGTCACATGGGGCCCCATGGGTAGGCTGAGCACCAAACGGCTGAGTTTTTCGCTCACCGGCAGCGATTCTTCTCGGTGCCAGCAGGGTTGTTTGTGTAAAGGTACCGGGTAATAGACGGCACAGCCGATGTCGTTTTCAGTAAGTGCCTGCCGTACTCTTTCCCTCTCCGCTTCGTCCCGCAACCGGATGGTATACTGGGCCCACGCAGACAAACAACCGCTTTGCACTTTTGGCACCTCTACATACGGTCCCAGTGCCAGCGAATAGCGCACCGCCAGCCGTTCCCGCATCCGTAAATCATCCCGGAAATGCCGCAGTTTCACCCGCAGAGCAGCCGCCTGAATCGCATCAAGCCGTGCGTTTCGCCCCAGTCTCTCGGTGTGGTAGCGGTCTTTCCCCTTTCCGTGTTCCCGAAGAGATAAAACGGTTTCATAACACGCCCGATCCTGCAGGAGCACCGCACCGCCATCCCCTACTCCCCCTAAAGGTTTGGTGGGGAAAAAGCTCAGGCACCGGGGTAGCGCACCTGCCCCCCATTCCGGTGGGCATTCACAACCAAAACTTTGGGCGCCATCGCGCAAAAGCAGTAATTGGTGATCGCGGCAAAACGGAATTAGTGTTTCATAATCTGCCGGATGCCCGAAAAGATCCACCGCAATTACGGCTTTGGGAGTACCGGTTTTCTTTTGTTCCCACCGGGACACCACTTGTTCCAAAGAATGGGGGCACAGCGTAGCCGTTTCTTCCGTTACATCCACAAACTGAATCGTTGCCCCCAGCAGGGCAAAGGCTTCCGCCGTAGCCGAAAAAGTGAAGGCCGGGACAAAAACCACATCTCCGGGGCCAATATGCAGGGCAGCCCCCAACAGCCACAGGGCATCGGTCCCGTTTGACACCCCGGCACAGTATGGCATACCAGCCGCGGCGGCTAGTTCCAGTTCCAGTGCTTCTACCTGTGGCCCCCCAATGTATGTTCCACTGCGAAGAACCTGTAAAACAGCTTCTTCCAGTTCTTTCCGGTATCCGGGCGGTAACGGCACCGGGTTAAAAAGCGGAATCCGTTTTTCTGCCATCGATTAGGCCCCCTTTGTTCTGTCACACGCCGGTTCCGCATTTTTCCCGACGGTCAGACGGTATTTTTTGCCGCAGGCCGGGCATACCATGTCGTCGCCCAGTTTTTCCCCGCAAGCACATACGTACCCTTTTAATTTGGCTGGCGACCCCACCATTAGAGCATGGTCGGGCACACTGCGGGTGATAATACTGCCGGCGGCTGTCATAGCCCCACGCCCCACACGGATACCACTGAGCAATACGGTTCCGGCCCCCAACGTCGCGCCGCTTTCCACTACCGTGCGGCGGTATTGCCCACCCGCCGGATAGGCCACCCGGGGCCGAAGGACATTGGTAAAAATCACTCCCGGCCCGCAAAATACGTTTTCTTTGAGCTCCACCCCCTCATAAATGGCCACATTATTCTGAATCCGGCTGCCGTCGCCCACTTTGGCGCCTCCGGCCACAAAGACGTTTTGCCCCAGGGAACAGTTTTTTCCGATATGGGCGGTGCCGCCCACATGGCAAAAATGCCAGATTTTCGTGTTTTCCCCGATTTCCGCCCCTGGGTCAATGCAGGCGGTAGGATGGATCTGTGGTTGACTCATCTAAAACGACCTCTTTTCTTTCTCGTATACACATTTTCAGAAAGTTGACAATCCATCTTCATGGTATTACAATGAAAAAAAGTTTATGCCCGGCTTTTGTCGGCACCATCCGGGGGATGGGCCCGAAATCTGTCATCTCCCGTTTTACGAAAGGAAGAGTGAGCGCGATGTGTGCATTCCAGATCCGCGATACGTTTATTCCCTATAATTTGCCCGATATCACCGACCAAGAAGTGGAAGCTGTTGCCGAGACTGTGCGCAGTAAATGGCTGGCGAAAGGGCCGCGCACGATGCAATTTGAAAAAGAATTTGCCGAATATGTGGGCGCCCGCTATGCCGTAGCGATGAACTCCTGCTCGGCGGCGCTGCATGTCGCTCTGCTGGCCCAAAACTTGCAGCCCGGTGATGAAGTAATCACCACGCCTATGACGTTTGCCAGCACGGCCAACACCATTGTGCATGCCGGAGCCACCCCGGTTTTTGCCGATATCGACTACACCACCGGGTGCATTGATCCCGATGAAGTAGCGAAGAAGATTACCCCGCGCACCCGCGGCATTGTGCCGGTACACTACAGCGGACAGGTGTGCGACCTGGATAAGCTGTATGACCTGGCGGACCGGCATGGATTGTTCGTTTCGGAAGATGCGGCCCACGCGCTGTGCAGCCGGTATAAAGGCCGGCTGATCGGCCATAAACTGCACGACACGGCCAGTTACAGCTTTTATGCCACCAAAAACCTGGCCACCGGTGACGGCGGCATGCTGGTCACCGACAACGAAGAGATCGCCAATCGCGCCCGGGTGCTATCCGGCCAGGGCATGAGCCAAAACGCCTGGAACCGGTACGCCAAGGGTGGTAAATGGCGGTACGATATCTGCGAATTCGGGTTTAAGTACAATATGTTTGATATCCAGGCCGCTTTGGGTCTGACGCAGCTGCACCGGCTGGAAGACATGCAAAGAGCACGGCTGCGCATTGCCAAGCTGTACCAGGAGGAATTCTCGAAAATTGACGCCTGTGACCCGCCGGTGGTGCCCGAATACGCCGAACACTGCTGGCACCTGTATGTGCTGCGCATCCGGCCCGAATTTCTGACCATTGACCGCGACCGCTTTATCGAAGAACTCAATGCCCGCAATGTGGGCACCAGCGTGCACTTTATTCCGGTGCACCTGATGAGCATTTACCGCGATACTTTCGGGTTTAAGGAAGGGGATTTCCCCAATGCCGAAAAGCATTTTGATCGTCTAATTTCCC
>CAJKJS010000057.1 GCA_905200265.1 uncultured Oscillospiraceae bacterium | reverse complement strand
ATGGCTGAGGGGAACATGCCTGCTTTTTTTACCATCAACTTGGAGGTGAACCCTTCCCCATGAAACTGAAAAAAAGCGGAAAACCGGCAGCCCGGGCGGCCGCCGTCATTGATATTGGTTCGCGCATTGTGAAAATGCGGGTAGCCCAATTGCGCCACGGCGAAGTGCAAACGGTGGATCAATTGCGGATTCTTTTGCCTTTGGGGCACGAAGTATTCCACACCGGTTCGATCAGCTTTGCCACCACCCGCACCCTATCGCAGATTCTGAAAGGTTTTTCTGAAACCCTGCTGGGCTACGGCATTACGCAACCGAAAGTCGTTGCCACTACAGCTTTGCGAGAAGCGAAAAACCGCACGTACGTGGAAGACCAACTGCGGGTACTGGGCGGTATCCATGTACAAGTTCTGGAAGATGACGAAGAAAAAACACTCATTTACTACAGTATGCTTTCCGCCCTGCAAAAAACCGAAACGGCCGCGAACGAGTCTGCACTGCTCACCTATATCGGCACAGGCAGCATCGGGGTAGCGCTATATGATGGCCAACAAATTATCTACAGCCAGCATTTGCCCATCGGTTCTTTAAAACTACATGATGTCTTTGGCGGCGCCCAGGATGATCCGGGCCGCTTCCACGTCATGATTGAAGAATATCTCAACAACATGTTAGCGCCGCTGACTGCTTTTCTACAGACGGAAAACGTGAAAAATTTGGTATTGTGCGGCAGTGAAGACGGACTGATTGCCCGGCTGTGCCATGCCGACAATCACCATGGATGCCACTGGATGAAAGCCAGTAAATTACAGGAACTATATCGTACCATTTCGCCCATGACACCAGAAGCCATTGCTGAACGGTATGACACCAGCGAGGATGAAGCCGCTTCGATTTATTCGGCTCTGGCTATTTACTGTAGGCTGCACGCCTGTGTAACTTCGCCGGTAGTCATTTCACCTCAGGTCGATTTGTGGGACGAACTGCTGCGGCAAATGCTGATGCCCAAAGCCAAAGTAGCGTATGAAAAGCATGTACAGCAAAGCGCGCTGTGCTGTGCCGGTACGCTGGCCCGGCGTTTTGGCTGTCCCCAGCCCCATGCCGAATGGGTCAAAAACACACTGGCTCTTCTATTTGACCGCACCAAATCTTTGCACGGACTGCCGGACCGGACCAGATTGCTATTGCAACTAGCTGCCCTGCTGCACGATTGCGGCCGGTATGTGGATGGCGGGGAAACGTTCCGCACCACGTATTATTTGATCCGCAATTTCGACCTATATGGGCTGACAAAACGGGAAGTCAATCTGGTGGCGCTTGTATCTGGATATAATGAGCACAGCGAACCTGATTTTTCCGAAATCAAATTTGCGCGCATCAGCGCGGAAGAGCGGCTGATTATTTCCAAGTGTGTGGCGTTGTTCCGTTTGGCCAATGCGCTGGATCGCAGCGGCTTGCAGAAAATCCATGAACTGAAAATCAAACTGGATAAAGAAAAGCTCACGTTCACCGGCACAGGCGATGATGATATGCAGCTGGAAAAATGGGCGTTTTCTCAGTGCGCCGGTTTCTTTAAAGAAGTATTCGGCATTGATCCTGTTTTCCACGTGAAGCTGCAAATGCTGTAAGAAAGGTTGTGTACGAGTCGATGGAGAATAAATATCCTTATTATAACCGGGAACTTAGCTGGATGGACTTTAACGCCCGCGTGCTGGAAGAAGCCATGAAAAAAGAGAACCCCTTGATGGAACGGCTGCGCTTTTTAGCCATCACCGGTTCCAACTTAGATGAGTTTTTCATGGTCCGTGTGGCTGGTGTGAAAGAACAGGTACGGGCTGATTATAAAACGCCCGACGCCAGCGGCCTCACCCCGCAGAAACTACTCACCCAGCTCAGCGCCAAAACCCATGCCTTTATGGAAAAACAATATTCCGTATTGAACCGTTCGATTTTGCCGCTGCTGCGCAAATGCGGTATTCATTTTGTAAATGGCGATGAACTGACGGAAAAGCAGAGTTCGTTTTTGTCGGACTATTTCCACCGCATGCTGTTCCCGGTACTTACCCCTTTGGCGGTAGATACCAGCCGTCCGTTCCCGTTTTTGGCCAATAAAACGCTGAACATTGCCGTGCGGCTTTCGGTCAAAAAAGAAAAAGGGGCACATTTTGCTGTGGTACAAGTACCGGGCATTCTGCCCCGTTTTCTGGAACTGCCGTCGGAGGAAGGCCGCACATTCATTTTGCTGGAAGACATCATCATCCGTTTTATGCCGGAACTGTTCGACTTGCAAAAAATTGAAGCTTGCTGCCCGTTCCGCCTAACCCGCGACAGCGATTTGGATATCGACGAAGAAGCCGAAGACTTTCTCAATGAAATCCAGAAATCCATCAAACGCCGCAAACACGGCCGTCCCGTACGGCTGGAACTGCTGTCGCACTGCGACGATGACATTCGGGCGTTTTTGACGGAAAGCCTAAAAGTAAAGCCCAACGATATTTACGAAGTCACCGGCCCGCTGGATCTGACGTTTTTGAGTAAATTCGCCGGTTTACCCGGATTCGAAGCCATGTGTTACGAACCGGTACGTCCGGTGGACCCGCCCGCCGATTTCTGGGGGTATGATAACATTTTCGAAGCCATTCGGGAAAAAGACCGTCTGGTTCATCACCCGTACGAAAGTTTCCAGTGTGTGGTGGATTTTGTGCGCACCGCTGCGGAAGACCCCAATGTACTGGCTATTAAGCAAACCCTGTACCGCGTCAGCGGCCATTCGCCCATTATTGCGGCCCTGATCCGTGCCGCTGAAAACGGCAAACAGGTCACCGTACTGGTGGAACTGAAAGCACGCTTTGACGAAGAAAACAATATCATCTGGGCCCGCAAACTGGAAAAAGCCGGGTGCCATGTCATTTACGGTCTGACTGGGCTGAAGACCCACTGCAAAATTTGTCTGGTGGTACGCCGGGAAGAAGACGGCATTCGCCGGTATGTCCATCTGGGAACAGGCAACTATAATGACTCCACGGCCCGTATCTATACGGACCTTGGCATGTTCACTTGCCGGGAATCCTACGGCAGCGATGCCTCGTCTCTGTTTAATGTAATCACTGGCTATTCCCTGCCCCCCACGTACCACAAATTTGCCGTGGCGCCGCTAGGGCTGCGTACTTTCTTCCGCCGCATGATTGAAAAAGAGATTGAAAACGCCGACAAGGGGTTGCCTTGTGGCATTACTGCCAAGATCAATTCGCTGGTGGACCCGGAAATTATTGAACTGTTGTACAAAGCATCGGCCCATCAGGTGCCTATTTTCCTCATTGTACGCGGTATTTGCTGTCTGACACCGGGCATTGAAGGCGTGAGCGATAACATTACAGTCATCAGCATTGTAGGCCAGCTGCTGGAACACAGCCGGATTTTCAAATTTGAAAACGGCGGGAACCCGCGGGTGTACCTGGGCAGCGCCGACTGGATGCAGCGTAATCTGGACCGCCGCATTGAACTGGTATTCCCTGTAGAGGACGAAGATTTGAAACAACGGGTATTCGGTATCCTCGATGTTATGAAGAACGATACGGTCAATGCCCGCATGCAGCTTCCGGACACGTCGTATGTGCATATCGACCGGCGCGGCCGTGGGGCTGTGAACTGCCACCGGCTGTTTGCCGATATGGCCTGGCAGGAAGTGGAAGACCGCAAAGAAGATAAACCCTTCCAGCCCATTCGCAGTAACGATTTAAAAGAGGAAGACCTGTCATAAAGCGGGGCACCTTTTTTGATACCATCTTATAAAAACAGAGAGAGAAAAAGCAAGGGAGTGTTGATGTATGAAAAAAGTGGGTATTCTGACAAGCGGCGGCGACTGCCAGGGGCTCAATGCCTCGATTCGCGGCGTAGCGAAAGCTTTGTATGAGTACTATGGCGACGGAGTAGAAATTTACGGCATCCGCGACGGGTACCGCGGTCTAATCCAGGGCGACTATGAAAAAATGAAGCGCAGCGATTTTTCCGGTATTCTGACCCTGGGCGGCACCATTCTGGGTACGTCCCGCCAGCCGTTCAAACTCATGCGAGTGATCGACGAAGAAAGCAATGTGGACAAGGTCAAAAACATGAAGCAGAACTATAAAAAAATGGACCTTGATTGCCTGGTCATTCTGGGGGGCAACGGCACCCACAAAACGGCCAACCTGCTTTCGGAAGAAGGGCTGAATGTTGTCACGCTACCCAAAACCATCGATAACGATGTGTGGGGCACCGATATGACCTTCGGGTTCCAGAGCGCTGTGGATATTGCCGCGAATACCATTGACTGCATCCACACGACGGCCACATCCCATGGGCGTATTTTCATCGTAGAAGTCATGGGTCACAAAGTAGGCTGGCTGACGCTGCACGCCGGTATCGCCGGCGGCGCTGATGTGATTCTGCTGCCCGAAATTCCCTACGACATTGACTCCATCGCGAAGACAATTCGGCAGCGCAACAAGCAGCGCAAAAACTTCTCGATTTTGGCTGTGGCCGAAGGCGCTATTTCGAAAAAAGAAGCCAAAATGAGCAAGAAAGAATTTAAGGCAGCCCGAGCCGCTATGACGTATCCCAGCATTTCGTACCGCATTGCCCATGAACTGGAAGAAAAACTGGAAGATCAGGAAGTGCGTGTTGTGGTACCGGGCCATGTGCAGCGCGGCGGTAGCCCCTGCCCCTATGACCGGGTGCTCTCCACTCGTTTTGGCGCAGCAGC
This sequence comes from uncultured Oscillospiraceae bacterium, assembly GCA_905200265.1. Lineage (GTDB taxonomy): Bacteria > Bacillota > Clostridia > Oscillospirales > Acutalibacteraceae > Heritagella. Next base: position 3,224 of record CAJKJS010000057.1, on the reverse strand, counting down.
GGCGAAACTGATCATTAAAAAGCAGTACGGCAATATGGTTGCCCTGCAAAACGGCCGCATTGTTCCCGTACCGCTGAGCGAAGTAGCCGGAAAGCTGAAGGTTGTTCCTCCGGATTGCGACGTGATTCAAACAGCCCGGGATATTGGTATCACTTTTGGCGACTGATTTACTGAAACCTTGCAAAAAAGGGTGTTCCTTATTAGAAAGGAACACCCTTTTTTATTCACCTACCGCTTCTATACGGTCAATATAAAACTCCTGCCCGCTGATGCGGTCATACTGTTCGCTGCCACATTTTGGACACACCAAGGGTGCATCGCTTTTTATATCCAGAGAAAACGTTTCGCCACATGACCGGCAGCAAAATCGAAGAGGTACTCGTTTCACTTCAATCACGGCGCCTTCCAAAGGCGTACCGGTACTCAGCTTATCAAAATATCGCTGCATCCACACTTCTTCATAGTTCTGCATGGCTCCCACCACCAGAAAAATCCGCGTAACTTTTTGTAGATGTTCGTCTTCTACCTTTTGCAGCAAAATCTGCAAAAGACTGCGTGTAACGGCTAATTCGTGCAATCGCTTCGCCTCTTTCATTCCGTGAGGGACAGGTACGGCTGTATTTTCTTCAAAAAGCTCTCTTCCATGCCCTGCACGCGCATTAAATCCTCCATGCTTTCGAAGTCCCCTTCCCGCAAACGGGAAAAATAAATGCGGTTGGCCATCACTTCCGTCATATCCGGCACCAGCATCAGTTCCGATACTGTGGCCGTATTGACGCAAACTTGTTTCTCACCCTCTTCAACTTCCTGTTTGGCCTGTTCCTGGCTGTCTTCTTCCGTAAGCGAGGCTAGTTCACTATCGTCTTGTCGATATATGGTCACTTCATAGGGTTGCCGGGCCGCATAAAACAGTAATCCAGCACAAACCAGCAAGCATAGGATGATGGGCCCCCATTCCGACAACCTCTTTTTTAACACGTTGCCATCAGCTCCTCCAAAAGAGCTCCCACAGCGCCTTCGTCACACCGGCACACCACATGCGGGAACATCTGCTTCATGGCTTTGGGCGCGTTATTTGGCACCGCCGGAATACCGGCGGCAGAAAGCATCTCCACATCGTTATAATAATCGCCAATCGCCGCCACATGGGACAGTTCATAGCCAAATTGGCGGGCTAGCGTACGCACTCCTTCTCCCTTATTGGCTTTTGTGGCCATCATTTCAAAATAATGGTCACTGGAAGCTACAAAGTGTAGCCCCGGCTGTGCATGTGTTTCACAATAAGCCTGCAACGTACTCATTTTTTCCGGCGGTACAGCAAACAACACTTTGCCCCAGGGAACCGATGATAAGGCCACATCGATAAACGATCCAGGCGGTTCTTCGTACCGGCGGTGGTGGGTAAGCAGGGCGTTATCCCGGATCATCACAATGCCGTCGGGCACAAAAACTTCGGCCCCCACATAAGGGAATTCCCTCAGTACCTGCTGCATAAACCGTTCGGCTACCGGCGGCAGCGGCGTAAGCGACGCCACACGGGCTGTGTTATAATCGTACAGCATGGCGCCGTTAATCAGCACACACGGACGGTTGACAGACAGATGGATGCGTTCCAATAAACACTGCACCGAAAGCCGCGACCGGCCGCTGGCAATGCAAAAACCGCCTCCGGCCTGCATAAAGGCCGCAATGGCTTCCCGATTGCGGGCCGGAACCGTACCGGTATGATCTAGCAACGTACCATCTACATCGGTTACCAGTAAATAACGGGAACAATCCATCAATCCTGTACCTCCCTTTCGCTAACAACCGGCTCGCCCGTTCCCAAAGAACGAAGAAACGCTGTAAAATAGGCGGGCAATTCCCCTTCGAATTCCATATAGTCCCCACTGCGAGGGTGAATAAACCCAATTTTTCGGGCGTGCAGACACTGCCCGTTAAGCTTGGTAATCACTTTGCGCGGGCCATATACCGGGTCGCCCGCTACGGGATGCCCCAAATAGGCCATATGCACACGAATCTGGTGCGTGCGTCCGGTTTCCAGTTTTACTCGTACATGGGAAAAACCTTGGAAAGTTTGCAGCACCCGGTAATGGGTAATCGCCTCCCGTCCACCGGTTTGCAAGACCGCCATTTTTTTGCGATCCACCGGATGACGGCCGATCTGGGTGCGTATACATCCCTCCTCATCCCGCAAGTGGCCATATACTACGGTTTCATATTCCCGCACAAAACTATGCACCGCGATTTGTTCCGCCAGTTTTTGATGGGCAAAATCATTTTTCGCCACCATCAATAACCCACTGGTATCCTTATCCAACCGGTGCACAATCCCCGGCCGCAACACCCCATTGATGCCCGACAGCGAATCCCCACAATGATACAGCAGGGCGTTCACAAGCGTATGATCGGGATTCCCCGGGGCCGGGTGTACCACCATGCCTTTGGGCTTGTCCACCACCAAGAGGTCGTCATCTTCATAGACAATCGTAAGCGGAATGTTTTCGGGTTGTAATTCCATCGGTTGCGGGTCCGGTACCTGCACCGATACGACATCCCCCGCATGCAGCCGGCTTTTTTTCGTAAGCGGTTTGCCCTGTACGCAGACAAGGCCCGCCTGCAGCCATTTCTGCACGGCGGACCTTGTTGTGTCGGGCAAACACGCACTCAGCATCACATCCACCCGCTGGTTTTCCTGTTCCGGGGTGACTTCGATCTGAAACTGACGCATGAGGCGCCCTCCTTATCGACGGTAATTCCGGTAATTGTGGGGCCGGGTACAAATGAGTTTTTCGTGCTGGTCTTTTTCACTCTGGAAAAAGAAGAAATAAATCAGCAGCAGCACCACACCAACCACAATGCAACAATCGGCAAAATTGAACACGGGCGGGAAGAACGATACCGAAATATAATCCACCACATATCCGAGAATAACCCGGTCAATGATATTGCCCACACCACCGGCAATGATCAACACACTGGCAAACAGCGAAAGCCCTGTGTGACGGCGATACAATAGGAGAAACAGCAAAAGGATCAGGCACATCAGCGAGGTAACTCCCACCATGATCCATCGGGCCCCGGCCAACATGCCGAACGCCACGCCTTCGTTTTCCACGTATCTAAGTTGTAAAACCCCGGGCCATACATCCACGCTGCCCACCGGTTTAATCTGATGGATCACCAGGAATTTCAGGATCTGGTCACCAGCAACCAGCAGCGCT
>CAJKJS010000056.1 GCA_905200265.1 uncultured Oscillospiraceae bacterium | reverse complement strand
AATCATCCCCCGACTGATAATAGGGGCACTCGTACTCCTGATACGATAAAAACCGGGCCATTTCATCTTCATCCAGGTTCACCTGGCAAATATAGCAATCCCATTCTTCATCATACGCATAATTGCGGCAGTATTCACAATTGGTTTTCATAGAAATCCCCCTGCTTCATCCTTTCTTTTAGTATACCAGACCCCCCCGGCACGCTCAAGTTTTTTCGGTTACCCCAGCGCCACATCCAGTACCATCATCACAAGAAATCCGAGGGTAAAGCCCACGGCGCCCCGTTGGGGTGACTCCTGCCCGCAAGCCTGGGGCAGCAGTTCCTGCGCCACTACCACCAGCATGGCCCCAGCGGCAAAGGCCAGCAGATAGGGTAATACCGGCACCAGTAAAAACGAAAGCAGCAAAGTAAGCCCCGCTCCGATGGGCTCCACGGCGCCGCTGAGTACCCCACAGGCAAACGCTTTCCCTTTTTTCATACCCGCCGCGTGCAATGGCATGGAAATAATGGCCCCTTCGGGGAAATTTTGAATGGCTACCCCCAATGATAACGCCATGGCCCCGGCAGCCATATCACTGTACCCACTCTGCACACCGGCGTAAGCCGCCCCTACCGCCATACCTTCGGGCAAATTATGGATGGTAACAGCCAATATCATCAAAAGCGTACGCCGCCAGTGTTCACTGCGGTTCGTCCGGCTGCGCGCCTGTAAAAGACGGGGACTGGCGGCATCGACTAACAGTAAAAAACAGACCCCGGCCGCAAACCCAATGGCCGCCGGTAAAAATGCCCACCGCCCCCAGGAGGCACTTTGTTCCACCGCCGGAATTAGCAGCGACCACACCGAAGCCGCTGTCATGACCCCGGCGGCGAACCCCATCAACATTCGCTGTTTCTGTACGCACCCCTTCTTTTTCAGGAAAAAGACGCCGGCCGCACCAATGGCGGTACCGGCAAAAGGCATCAAAATGCCTAACCATGTTGGACCGATCAAGGCTGCACTCCCCTTTTCCTGCCGCCTGACGGCAGCTTGCTGTTACCAGAAAATGCCGGTCGGCCCAAAAAGGTGACGATACATGAAAAAAACGCCCCTTTTTGTAGGGGCGTTTTGAAAATAAAGCTGGGAAAGAACGGTTCGCTTTACCGCTGCTTCGGCCGGATATTGGGCGAAATCGCACCGCCATACCGGGACGTTTCCTTCAACCGGGCAAAAGCACGGGACAAGGATGCTTTGGACATATTGTATTCCCACAAACTGCGTTTTTGCCGCAGCTGTTCTTCGGCCCGTTCCCGGGCAGCTTCGGCCCGGCGCACATCGATATCTTCGGGGCGTTCTACGGTATCGGCCAACACTGTCACTTCGTTATCTTCAATGTTGACAAACCCTATGCCCACAACGGCGTGCTGCCAGTCTTTTTCGGGAACCAAAAAGCGCATATCGCCCACGGTCATGGCCACCACCATGCGTTCATGGTGGGCCAAAATACCCATTTCCCCATCGATAGCGGGAATGACAATCTGTTCACAATCCCCATCGTAAAACACGCGATTACTGGCAATGACACGCAAATGGAAGGTGCTCATACGAATCCCCCTCCTTATGCCTGTAACTCTTTGGCCTTTTTGCGCACATCATCAATCGTGCCCACATTAAAGAACGCCGCTTCCGGGAAGGCATCCATTTCGCCGCCGATAATGGCTTCAAAGCCCTTTACGGTCTCTTCCACCGGTACATATACCCCGGGCACCCCGCTGAACCGTTCGGCCACATGGGTCGGCTGGGACAGGAATTTCTGAATCTTCCGGGCACGGTACACGGTTTCTTTATCGCTTTCCGACAGTTCTTCCATACCCAAAATGGCGATGATATCCTGCAGTTCCCGGTATTTTTGCAGCATTTCCTGCACTTTCCGCGCCACATTGTAGTGGCGTTCTCCGACAACGCCGGGTTCCAAAATACGGGAGGTGGATTCCAGCGGGTCTACAGCCGGGTAAATGCCCTGTTCCACGATTTTACGGCTGAGCACCGTCGTAGCATCCAGGTGAGCAAACGTGGTAGCAGGCGCCGGGTCTGTCAGGTCATCAGCCGGTACGTAAACCGCCTGTACCGATGTAACGGACCCATTGCGGGTAGAGGTAATACGTTCCTGCAATTCACCCAGTTCCGTCGCCAGCGTGGGCTGGTAACCAACGGCCGACGGCATACGCCCTAACAGGGCGGATACTTCCGAACCGGCCTGCACAAAACGGAAAATATTATCAATAAACAGCAGCACGTCCCGGTGTTCCTGATCCCGGAAGTATTCGGCCATGGTCAAACCGGTTTCGGCTACCCGCAGACGGGCTCCGGGCGGTTCGTTCATTTGGCCAAAGACCAGCGCCGTTTTCGACAACACGCCGGATTCCTGCATTTCGGTCCACAAGTCGTTGCCTTCACGGGACCGTTCGCCAACCCCGGTAAAAATGGAATACCCGCCGTGTTCATGGGCCACGTTGCGGATCAGTTCCTGAATCAGCACGGTTTTGCCGACACCGGCGCCGCCGAACAGCCCGATTTTACCACCACGGGCATAGGGTGCCAGCAGGTCAATGACTTTAATACCGGTTTCCAGCATTTCCTGTACCGGGCTTTGTTCTTCAAAAGAAGGCGGCGCACGGTGGATGCACCGGTGTTCTTCCCCATCCAGCGACGAACCGCCGTCAATGGGTTCACCCAATACGTTAAACAGGCGTCCCAGCGTGCAGGCGCCTACCGGCACCTGAATCCCGGCCCCAGTCGCTGTAACCTCCATATCCCGGCACAGCCCTTCGCTGGCAGCCAGCATCACGCAGCGCACGGTATTATCGCCAATATGCTGGGCTACTTCCATCACACAGCGCTTGCCGTGATTGTCTACTTCCAGCGCATCTTTGACACAGGGCAGTTCTCCGTCGGAAAATTCCACGTCAACTACAGGCCCGGAGACCTGTACGATTTTTCCCTTATTCATTTATTTCTGGCCCTCCCTTCCGCTTTCTTTTTTCTTTTTCAGCGCCTTGGCGCCACCGATCACTTCGGTGATTTCCTGCGTAATCGCGCCCTGACGCACACGGTTATAATCAATCGAAAGCGTGTGAATCATGTCTTTTGCATTTTCATTGGCCGAATCCATGGCCATCATACGCGCATTTTGTTCGCTGCAAAACGATTCGACCAGCGCCCCATACACGTAGCCGGTCACAAAGTCCGGCACAATATTGTCAAGGGCCGCTTCCACCGAAGGATGAAATACCGGTTCGCTTCCACTCGTATCACCGCGGCCTTCGTAGTCCGCTTTATTCAGCGGCAGCAGCCTCACTTTGCAGGCTTCGGCCACCAGGCTATTTTTCATACGGGTAAAAATCAGTACAATTTCATCCACTTCGTGGTTCATATATTTTTCCATCACCACACCGGTAATGGAGCGCGCCCGGTGCAGCGACGGGTTTTGCGCGGTATACAGAAAGTTTTTCTCAATGGGAATCCCGCGGCTGGTAAAATACTGCCGTCCTACTTCGCCGACGACAAACAACTGCCAGTTTTTGCTGTTTTCCAGCAGCTGCTGGGCCAATTTCAGCACATTGTGGTTATACGCACCGGCCAGCCCTTTATCGGCGGTAATGACAATATACGCCTGCTTCTTTTCACTTTGGTTCCATTCGGAACTGTCGTCAAAGTAGCGGTTCTCAATTTCCGGCATGTGGGTCACAATCCGGCCGATCATGTCTTCCAGCGTGATAAAGTACGGTTCCGTATCCTGCAAACTCTTGCGCGCTTTGCGCAGTTTGGTCGATGACACCAGGTACATGGCATTCGTGATTTTCATGGTATCGCGAATGCTGTTCATACGCGCCTGGATTTCCCGTGCGTTTGCCATCAGTTACCCGCCGCCTTTTCTGCGTTTTGTTCCTGCCAGGGACCGTTTTTATAAGCCCGGGCCGCTGCCAGAAGTTCTTCTTTCCGGTTGGGGGTCAGCACTTTTTCCATGGCGATATCTTGCAGCAGTGTTTCATGCTGATCATGGAAATACTGCAGCATGCCATTTTGGAACCGTTTGATCTGGTCGGTGGGAATATCGACCATAATTTTCTCGGTGGCTACACACAGGGTCACCACTTGTTCTTCCATACTCAACGGATGGCCCAGCGGCTGCTTGAGCAGTTCCATCAGTCCACGGCCATAGCTGAGCTGTTCTTTCGTAGCATCATCCAGGTCCGAACTGAACTGGGTGAAAATTTCCATTTCGCGGTACTGGGCTAAGTCAATTCGAATACTGCCGGCCGCTTTTTTCATAGCTTTCGTCTGAGCCGCCCCGCCCACACGAGATACCGACAGGCCCACGTTGACAGCCGGACGCTGTCCGGAGAAAAACAGGTTGCTCTCCAGGAAAATCTGGCCGTCGGTGATGGAAATGACGTTAGTGGGAATATAAGCCGATACGTCGCCCGCCTGGGTTTCAATAATCGGCAAAGCGGTAATGGAACCGCCGCCCTTTTCGGGGGACAGACGGCTGGAGCGTTCCAGCAAACGGGAATGCAGGTAAAAGACGTCGCCGGGGTACGCTTCACGGCCGGGAGACCGTTCCAGCAATAGGGACAGTGCCCGGTATGCCACGGCATGTTTGCTCAAATCATCGTATACAATCAGCACGTCGCGGCCCTGATACATGAAATATTCGGCCAGTGCCGTTCCGGAGTACGGCGCGATATACTGCAACGGCGCCGGGTCGCTGGCGGTAGCGGCCAGCACCGTGGTATACTGATCGGCCCCGGTTTGACGCAGGGTATTGACCAGCTGGGCGATGGTGGAAGCTTTCTGGCCAATGGCCACATAGATGCACACCACATCTTTGCCCTTCTGGTTCAAAATGGTATCCAGTGCCAGAGAGGTTTTACCCGTCTGCCGGTCGCCAATAATCAGTTCACGCTGGCCGCGGCCAATGGGGAACATGGAGTCAATCGCCAGCACACCGGTTTCCAGCGGCACGCTTACCGATTTCCGGTCCATAATGGCCGGAGCCGGGTTTTCGATGGGGCGATACCCTTCTTCGCGAATGTCACCCTTGCCGTCAATGGGAGCGCCCAGGGCATTGATAACCCGGGACAGGAATTTTTCACCCACCGGAATACCGGCCATTTTGCCGGTACGCACCACACGGGTTCCTTCTTTGATATCCAGTTCGCGGTCAAACAGGATGCAGCCCACTTCGTCGCGGCGAATATCCTGTACCATACCCTTGACACCGTTATCAAACAGCACGATTTCCCCGTACTGTACATGGTCAATCCCGTTAATGGTGGCAATCCCGTCGCCTACACGGACCACCACGCCGATTTCCTTATCTTTGGCTTCCAGACCAAAATCTTCGATTTCGGCACGCAGGATATCGATAATCCCTTCGGCACTGGATGTATGCTGTTTCACAGCGTCCAGTTTGCTTTGCAGCTGGCTCAGCCGTCCTTTGGTACTCCAGTCATATTCGACAGAACCGGCTGTCAGGCGGAAGCCTCCCACCAGGTCCTTGTCTTCCTTCTTTTCGATACGAATGGGACGGTTGGGGAACTTTTCCGTCAGGAACTGCTTAATCTTTTTGTATTGCTCATCCGTAGGCGGTGTGACATACGATAACGTCACTTTCAAAACGGACTGGTTCTTTTCCCGCAGAGTTTCGTATGCTTCAAAAATCTTCGAAATGTCGCCAATGGCATCTTTCCGGCACATTTCCTTCAAAAATTCGCGGATCTGGGTCGGGAAAATCTTATCGATGACGGTTTCTTTCATAAATTCGGCGATATCCGGGTCAGACAGTTCCTGCCCGACGAGGGGTACCGTGCGGAAAATATTTCTTGCCTGCTGCACAATATCCTGCGGAATCTGGCGGTTAACAAGATCCCCGGCATATTTCATCACAATATCCTGCGCGCCAATGACTTCTTCTTCCTCGACACGGGGGGTCAGGGAATCGTATGCATCAAAAATCGATTCAATTTCGCCCATGTCCCCATTATCACACAAGATTTTCAGAAAATTGCGGATTTCCGACGGGAAGATTTTATCAATGACGGTATGTTTCATAAACAGTGCCACATCCGGGTCGGACAGTTCCTGCTCCACCAGAGGCACGGTTTCAAAAACATCGCGTGCTTTCAAAATGATATCGCGGGGAATCTGCATCCCGCGAAGATCAGCCGCGTATTTAGCTGCGGTCTTTGTCAAGCGAATCACCCACTTTTCCTATAAACTCGTCATACAACGCCTCATCCGTTTTCTGATCCGGTTTGGCGCCAATGACTTTTGCCGTCGCCGTTACCACCAGCGAGGCAATTTCCGACTGGGCTTCTTGCAGAACACGGTTCTTTTCCGCCAATGCCGCATGGCGGGCCTGTTCACGAATTTCCCTCGCTTCATCCCCGGCTGTTTTGATCAGACGGTCATATTCGGCAGCGGCTTCCCGGTGCGATTTATCCAGCACCTGTTTGCGCTGTTCTTCAATTCCCTGCAAGGAATCTTCATATTGCTGTTGAAGCTGACGGGCTTTGTCCTGTTCTTCCTGCGCTTTGCGAAAATCCTCTTCGGCTTCCTGCTGGCGTTCCTGAATAATGGCATTGACACGCCCAAACAAAAATTTGCGCAGCAGCACATACAGAATCAACAGATCGATCACGGTAAACAGAAGCCCCCAGTTGAATTCCAACACCGCTCTCTCACCACTCTTTCCAAAAATTCGGTATTTGTTTCACCGTTTAAGCCAGCAACAGTACGATCAAAAGCCCGATAACAAAGCCGTAAATAGCCGTAGCTTCGGCCAGGGCGCCGCCGAGAATCAGCGCTTTGTTGATCTTCCCATCTGCTTCCGGGTTACGGGCAATGGCATCTACGGCATGGCCCGTGGCAATTCCAATTCCTACGCCGGCCCCTACACCGGTCAATACGGCAATAGCCGCGCCAATAGCAATAATGGTTCCTACCATAAGAAAGTTCCTCCTTTTATCTTGCTGTTCGGTTTACGCCAGCAACAGTACAATCAACAGGCCGATAACAAAGCCGTAAATAGCCGTAGCTTCGGCCAGAGCGCCGCCAAGAATCAGCGCTTTGTTAATCTTCCCATCTGCTTCCGGATTGCGGGCAATGGCATCCACGGCATGACCCGTCGCAATCCCAATTCCTACGCCGGCCCCAACGCCGGTGAGCACTGCAATAGCAGCACCAATGGCAATAATCGTTCCTACCATAAGTCTTCATCCTCTTTTCTCAAAAAATAACAAGTCAACCGGTGGCATCATTCCACCGCAATCGCTTCCTTGATAAACAGGGAAGTCAGGAAGACAAACACGTACGCCTGTAATAGCCCGTCGAAAATATCAAAATAGGCACTGGCGGCTAGTGGCACCACCACGGGAATACATGTTTCGATCAACTTCATCACAATGAAAGCACCCAGGACATTCCCAAACAACCGCATGCACAAAGACAGCGGCCGTACAAACACTTCGATGATGTTGATCGGCGCTACAATGGGAGTCGGTTCGGCAAAACTTTTCAGCCACCCACGCGCACCGCGCCGGCGAATACCCGCCGCCTCAATCAAAACAATGCTCATAATGGCCAGTCCAGCCGTTACGTTAACATCTTTAGTAGGCGGTTTGAAACCGAAGATCCCGCAAATGTTTGAAACACCGATAAAAAGCAGCACGGTAATCAGGTACGGTACAAATTCTTTGCCCTCTTCGCCGGTCATGTTGCCCACCATGTTCTGTAATTTGGTGACCATCGATTCCACAAACGCCTGACGTTTTGAAATGTTGTGCACCTTCAGATTATGGGTCAGGAACAGAACCAGCAAAAACAGCACCGCAATAATCACCCAACTGACCACAATACTTTCTTTTACCTCGATTCCTCCGAAAACCGGTATGGTGAACACGGTTTCACAGGTCATCTCCTGTTGCAGCTGTTCACC
>CAJKJS010000055.1 GCA_905200265.1 uncultured Oscillospiraceae bacterium | reverse complement strand
GATTTTGTGCGGCTTTCTGGTCGAGGCGCTGCTGGGGGACCCTGCCTGGCTTCCGCAGCGCGTGGTACTTATGGGCAAAGCCATTTCGGCACTGGAAAAACGGCTGCGCAGCTGGTTTCCCAAAACGCCGGACGGCGAAAAAAAGGCTGGGCGGGTACTGGCTGTGACGCTGCCCCTTGGCACGCTCTTAATTAGCGGCGGACTTTGTGTGGGGCTTATGCTTCTTCACCCGGTTTTAGGGTTCCTGCTCCAAACGTTTTGGTGTTGGCAGGCCCTTGCCATGAAAGGCCTGGCGGTAGAAAGTGGGAACGTGTATCGAGCCTTAACCACCGCTTCGCTGCCCGAAGCCAGAAAAGCGGTCGCGCGCATTGTGGGACGGGATACCGCCGCCCTTACCGAGCAGGGGGTCACCCGGGCTGCCGTGGAGACGGTAGCCGAAAATACCTCCGATGGGGTGGTGGCGCCGCTTTTTTATATGCTCATTGGCGGCGCGCCTTTGGCCCTTACCTATAAAGCCATTAACACCATGGATAGCATGGTGGGGTATAAAAACGAACGGTATTTATATTTTGGCAGGGCCGCCGCCAAACTGGACGACGCCGCTAATTTTCTGCCCGCCCGGCTGGCGGCTCTTTTGTGGATTCTCACATGCCCATTAGCAGGCGGCGATCAAAAACACGCGTTTCGCATGTGGCGCCGGGACCGACGGCAGCATGCAAGCCCCAATTCGGCCCAGACGGAATCGGCTTGTGCCGGGGCATTGGGCGTTCGACTGGCCGGGCCTGCGTGCTATTTTGGCAAACAGGTAGAAAAGCCGTATATTGGCGATGCCCGCCGGGACATTGAACCCGCGGATATCCGCCGCGCCAACCGTATGATGGTGGTAACTAGCTTGGTGGCCTTAGGAATCGGATTATTGCTGCGCGCAGGGTTGGCCGTTTTATTTATGTACGCAATGGGATAAAAGGAGGCAAAAGCATGGAACCCAAAAAACTGGTACACGGCGGGGACTGGGCCGGTTTTACCGAAGAATATGGCACCGCCCCCCTGGATTTTTCTGCGAATGTCAGCCCGCTTGGGGTGCCTGATGGAGTAAAAAAAGCCATCCATCAGGCGATTGAAACCGTGGACCGGTACCCCGACCCGCTGTGCCGGTCCCTGTGCCGGAAAATTGCCCGGCACGAACAGGTGCCTGAAACGTATGTGTTGTGCGGGAATGGAGCAGCTGATCTCATTTTCCGTGCCGTTATGGCCGTATCGCCCAAACGGGCTCTCCTGACAGCGCCCACTTTTGCGGAATACGAAGCGGCGCTGCAGCAGGTCGGGTGCCAGGTGGAACGGTATGTGCTGCGGGAAGAAACCAATTTTACCCTCGATGACGGGTTCCTTGCGAAAATTCAACCGGGTATCGATCTGGTGTTTTTATGCGAACCCAATAACCCCACCGGTCAGCTGTCCCCGAAAGAGTTTTTGTGGCAGGTGGCAAAACGCTGTGAGGATTGTGGAGCCAAACTGGTGCTGGACGAGTGCTTCGGCGATTTTCTGGCCGATCCGGCGGCCCATACGATGAAGCAGGAGCTGTCCCGTTTTCCGGGGCTGATGATTTTGCGGGCGTTTACCAAGCTGTACGCCATGGCCGGAGTGCGGCTGGGATATGCCCTGTGTGCCGGGGCAGACTGGATGGAAAAAATGCGTGTCGCGTCCCAGCCCTGGGCGGTGTCGTCTCTAGCTCAGGCGGCGGGGGAAGCGGCGCTGGATGAAACGGAGTATGTTCGGCATGTACGGACGCTCGTGGCGAATGAGCGTCCGTGGATGATCGAAAAGCTGTCTCTATTAGGGTTGCGGGTCATTCCGGGACAGGCCAATTACCTTTTGTTCCAGTGTCCGGTGCCTTTGCTCCGTCCTTTGCGGGAAAAAGGCATTTTGCTGCGCAGCTGCGGCAATTACCCGGGTCTTTCCGATGACTGGTACCGCACCGCAGTGCGGACGCATCAAGAGAATGAACGACTCCTGCAGGCGATCGAGGAGGTAATTCGATGAAAAAAACACGCTGTATTATGGTGCAGGGTACCATGTCCGGAGCGGGAAAGAGCCTGTTATGTGCCGGGCTGTGCCGCATTTTTGCCCAGGATGGATACCGGGTGGCACCGTTTAAAAGCCAAAATATGGCCCTAAATAGTTACGTGACGAAAGACGGGCTGGAAATGGGACGAGCCCAGGTGGTGCAAGCTCAGGCGGCCGGAAAAGAACCTGATGTGCGTATGAACCCCATTTTGCTCAAGCCTTGCAGCGATACCGGCAGTCAGGTCATTGTAAACGGCGAAGTGCGCGGACAAATGAGCGCCGCTGCATATTTCGGCATGAAAAAAACGCTCATCCCCGATATTTTAGAAGCTTACAATGGCCTCGCGCAGGAAAATGACATCATCGTCATCGAAGGGGCCGGCAGCCCGGCGGAAATCAACCTGCGGGAAAACGATATCGTCAATATGGGATTAGCGGAACTGGTGGATGCTCCCGTTTTGCTGGCGGGGGATATCGACCGGGGCGGCGTGTTTGCTCAGCTATATGGCACGGTAGCGCTCCTGACACCCCAGGAGCAGGCCCGCATGGGTGGTTTGCTCATCAACAAGTTCCGGGGGGATGAGGCGATTTTGTGCCCGGGGCTTACCATGCTGGAGGAAAAAACCGGCATTCCGGTGCTGGGGGTTGTGCCGTACCTGCGGGTGGATATAGACGACGAAGATTCCCTTTCAAGCCGTTTGGAGCAGAATAAGGTCAAAAAACCGCTGGATGTGGCGGTCATTCGCCTGCCGCGGGTTTCGAACTTTACGGATTTTTCCCTCCTGGACGAACATCCTATGATGGGGGTACGGTATGTTTCGACGGTAAAAGAACTAGGTGTGCCGGATCTTCTCATTTTGCCGGGTACCAAAAGCACCATAGGGGATCTTTTATGGTTGCGGCAAAACGGGCTGGAAACCGCGATTTGTAAGCTTGTGTCCCAAGGTGTGCCGGTGCTGGGCATTTGTGGCGGGTACCAGATGTTGGGGCAGACACTTTGCGACCCTTCGGGTTCCGAAGGGGGTGGTTCCTGCCGCGGACTCGGTCTTTTGCCGGTGGATACGGTGTTTTCGTCGCAAAAGCGGCGTACTCGGGTGCAGGCGGTAGTGACGGCAGTTCCTTTTGCCGGGGCGCAGCTTGACGGGTACGAAATTCACACTGGTCAGACACAGGTACATGGGCCTGCCTTCTGCCGGCTGGAAAATGGGCAAGAGGACGGGTGTGTAAGTGGTCATGTGTTTGGCACCTACCTGCATGGGCTTTTCGATACGGGGGCCTTGACGCAAAAACTGGCCGCGTATTTGTGCGCCCGCAAGGGAATCGACTGTGAGCAGGCGCTTACCCTTACCCATGCGGCGTACCAGGAAGAACAGTTCGATCAATTGGCCGAAGGCATGCGAAAAGCGCTCAATCTAAAGGCCATCTATGCGATGATGGAAGGGAAGCGGTAACCATGGAAAAAGGACTCGTTCACCTTTACTGGGGCGATGGAAAAGGAAAAACAACCGCCGCCATGGGCCTAGCCTTGCGAGCTTTAGCAGCGGGCAGCCGGGTGGTGATTGTACAGTTTTTAAAAGGGGCCCAAAGCGGCGAAATCGAACTACTCAGCCGGTTGGGAGCTAAGATTTATCGCGGCAAACCGGGGCACAAATTTGTGTTTCAAATGAACGAAGAAGAAAAAGAGGAAACCCGCCGGCAGCAACAGGAACTTTTACAGGCGGCTTTACAGGAACCGGCCGACCTGCTGATTTTGGACGAAGCCTGTGCCGCTTGCCAGCTTCACATGGTATCGGAGGCACTTTTACAGAAAACCGTGATGGAAAAACCGGAAACACAGGAACTGGTTCTCACCGGCCGGAGCCCAGCGCCTTGGATGAAAGAGTGCGCCGACTATATCACCGAAATGCATAACGAGCGTCACCCCTTTGACAGGGGGATCAAGGCCCGCAAAGGGGTTGAATTTTAAGCAAAACAGGTTTTGACCCGTCCCTTTTCCTGTGATACAATAAAAAACAGAAAGGGGATGCCGCTATGCCGCTTACCATTATTCGCCAGGATATTACGAAAATGCCGGTCGACGCGATTGTCAATGCAGCCAATCCCTCCTTGCTGGGGGGCGGCGGTGTGGATGGCGCCATTCACCGGGCCGCCGGGCCCCAACTGCGCTTTGCGTGCCAAAAATTGGGCGGTTGTCCGACAGGGCAAGCGAAAATTACCAAAGGATTCGGCTTACCATGCCGGTATGTGATTCACACGGTGGGGCCTGTGTGGCGAGGCGGCTCGTTTGGAGAAAAGGATGCCCTTATATCCTGTTACCTCACTTCTTTGCAGCTGGCGCTGAGGGCCCACTGCGAAACCGTGGCGTTTCCGCTCATTTCCGCCGGGGCCTATGGGTACCCAAAAGACCAGGCCCTTCGGGTGGCGGTAGATACCATCGGCCGATTTTTACTCACCCATGAATTGACCGTTTTTCTGGTGGTGTTTGATAAAGCCGCATACCGGATCAGTCAGGAAACATATTGCGACATTCAGTCTTTTATCGATGACCGCTTTGTGGAAAGCCACCAGGACTCCCGGGCCCGGCAGCGGCAGCGGGCAGCGGCAGCGGATTTTATGGGATTTCCCATGGCGGCGCCTGCCTTCTCCAACCCCCCTGTTTCTTTAGAAGACGCGGTTTCTCAGCTGGACGAAAGTTTTACCGACATGCTGTTGCGCAAAATTGATGAAAAAGGCATGACCGACGCCCAGTGCTACAAAAAAGCCAACCTGGACCGCAAATTGTTTTCCAAAATTCGCAAGAACCGCCAGTACCATCCCAGTAAGCCGACAGCTCTGGCTTTGGCAGTGGCGTTGGAGCTCTCCCTTTCTGAAACAAAGGAGCTCTTGCAAAAGGCCGGGTTTGCGCTGTCGCACAGCCAGAAATTTGACCTGATTGTCGAATACTTCATCCAAAAAGGGTGTTACGATATTTTCGCCATCAACGAAGCGCTGTTCGCGTTTGATCAAAGTTTATTGGGGGCCTGATTTTGTCGCCTACCAGGCGACCTATGGTTCCGTGTCTTCCGGTATGATAAGGATGTAAAAAACACATACCATCATACGGGAGGATACGAAGATGAAACAAAGAGAGAAAGTAACCGAGATCGTTTTTCTGTTAGATCGCAGCGGCTCGATGAGCGGCCTAGAGGCCGACACCATCGGCGGATTTAACGCCATGATCGAAAAACAAAAGAGAGAGCCGGGAAAAGCCCTGGTTTCCACCGTGCTATTTGATACAACCTGTGAGGTTGTTCATGATCGGGTTGACCTGCGCCGCCTGCCGCCGCTGACCGACCGGGACTATTCGGTGCGCGGCTGTACGGCACTGCTGGATGCAATCGGTGGGGCGATTCACCATATTGGGCTCATTCATAAATATGCCCGGCGGGCCGATGTACCGGACCGCACCCTGTTTGTGATCACCACGGACGGGATGGAAAACGCCAGCCGTTTTTACGATGCTGCTACCGTGCGCCGCATGATTCATCGACAAAAAAGCCGGTATGGATGGGAGTTTTTATTCCTTGGCGCCAATATTGATGCGGTAAAAACAGCGGGGCAATTTGGCATTGGGGCCGATCGGGCCGTCAATTACCACGCTGATCGGGCCGGTACAGCCTTAAATTTTACCGTGCTGGAAAAAGCCATTCATACGGTGCGCGGGAACGCGCCCTTGACCGCCGCCTGGAAGGCGGATATTGAAAATGATTATCGCTCCCGTGGCCGAACTGGTCGCAGAGGATAAGGAGTGACGAAATAAAAAGGAGGAGTTTCCATGTCCAATCCCATTCCCGAAAAAGCCCAGGCGATTTTAAACGAACGGTTTGGCTGTGACCAGCTGCTTTCCCTAGCTACGCTGGATGGCGACTGGCCCGCCGTACGGACTGTCAATGGCTATTATGAAGACGGATGCTTTTTTGTCATTACATATGGCCTGTCGAACAAAATGAAGCAAATCGAGAAGAATCCCCATGTGGCCCTTTCCGGAGAATGGTTCACGGCCCAGGGAATCGGAGAAAATCTTGGTTGGTTTAACCGGGAAGAAAATGCGGATTGCGCGAGAAAACTCCGGGAAGTTTTTGCTTCGTGGATTGATAATGGACACAACGATTTTTCTGATCCAAACACCTGTATTCTGCGGATTCGCTTGACAAAAGCCGTACTGTTTTCTCACGGAACACGGTATGATTTGGATTTTACGGCGGAATAAAAATATAACCTTTCATAAAAGAGAAAGCAGGACGTTCTTTTAAAGAGCATCCTGCTTTTTTTCTTGTACCATTGACAAAAGAAAAGAAATCGTGTAGGATAACGATAGTGGTTAGCGAAAGCTAACTTAATTTTTGCATAAGTGTTAGTTCATACTAACTTGCAGGAGGGTGAAAAGGATGATCCGTATGACGATAAAGGTGGAAGGAATGGCCTGCTCCATGTGCGAAGCCCATGTAAATGAGGCGATACGGAAAGCAGTTCCGGTCAAAAAGGTGACGTCGTCCCACAAAAAAGGAGAAACACAACTCATCCTCGAAAATCCGGTAGACGAACAAGTCATCAAACAGGCCATCGCATCTATCGGATACCGGGTTATATCGGTAGAATCCGGCCCTTATGAGAAAAAAAGATTCCGGTTGTTTGGGTAATAACAGTCGGGAAAAAGGAGGTTTTTATGCCAGTAGCCGTATGGCAGGGGATATGGATTCCCTTTTTAGGAACAACGTTGGGGGCAGCCGGTGTGTTTTTTCTGCGCCGGGAGCTTCCTTTGTGGGTACAACGGGCGCTAACGGGGTTTGCAGCGGGCGTTATGGTAGCCGCTTCGATTTGGAGCCTATTGCTGCCCGCCATGGAACAAGCGGCCGAATTAGGGCCATGGTCGTTTTGGCCGGCTGTCGCCGGGTTTTGGCTGGGTATTCTCTTTTTACTCGTATTAGATCGGGTGATCCCGCATTTGCACCGGGGAAGCCGGGAAGCAGAAGGCATTAAATCCGGGTTTGGTAAAACGACGATGCTCACACTAGCGGTTGCTTTACACAATATCCCAGAAGGAATGGCCGTAGGGGCAGTGTATGCCGGATGGCTGTCGGATAGCGGTACAATTGCGCTATCCGGGGCACTGGTTCTGTCATTGGGGATTGCGATTCAGAATTTTCCCGAAGGCGCGATTATTTCGTTGCCACTAAAAGCAGAAGGACTTTCAAAGCCCCGGACTTTTATCTATGGCGTGCTGTCGGGAGTGGTGGAACCCCTGGGTGCGCTGGTGACCTTGTTCTTTTCGGGCATGATCTTGCCCATGCTGCCCTATGCGCTGAGTTTTGCTGCGGGGGCCATGATCTATGTCGTCGTGGAAGAACTGATTCCGGAAATGTCCGTGGGCAAGCATTCGAATCTGGGGACCATCTTTTTTGCCGTGGGATTTACCCTGATGATGGCTCTGGATGTGGCTCTCGGCTAAGAGCTTATAGAAACGGAAATTCGAAAAAAGGCGGGATATAACGTGATGATCAACAAACGGCTGATCCAAACAGTCGGCGAAAGCAAAAAATACATAGCGGCAAACGTACTATGTCAGTGGATTTCGCTGCTAGCAAATATAACCCTGATGGCAGCAGTTGCGCGGGTGTTGGCGGCAGTGATTGAAGAGCCGGAAGCTATGGACGTGTGGCCGGTAGTAGGGGTGGCGGCTTTTACTTTGGTTTTTCGCTTTCTCTGTACATGGGGGAGTGCCCGCATGGGGTACTGTTCTTCCCGGACGGTCAAAAAGAGGTTACGGGAAAAAATCTACCAAAAACTGTTGCGACTTGGAAGCGCATACCGCGAACAAGCGCGGACGTCCGAAGTTGTGCAGGTAGCCGTAGAAGGGGTGGACCAGCTGGAAACATATTTTGGCGCGTATTTGCCGCAGTTTTTCTATGCGATGCTGGCGCCTATCACGTTATTTGTTGTATTGTGTTTTGTCAGTTGGCCCGTTGCTCTGGTTTTATTCTGTTGTGTGCCGCTTATCCCGGTGGC
>CAJKJS010000054.1 GCA_905200265.1 uncultured Oscillospiraceae bacterium | reverse complement strand
CAACTGTTTCTGGTTTTTTTACTGGCTGTTGTTATCCCATCCCTACTGCTGGGATCGTTTATTTTTATCCAGTCCGTTAATATTCTGTCCAGCCGGGCGTATGAACAGCTGGAATCGGACAACCTGCGGGCCCGTTCCGTACTGTATGACACCACACTGTCGTTTTATACCTTGTCCCAAGACCTTTTGTCCGACCAGGCGCTAACCGATTTGTTGTCAAATGCTTATGACTCGCCGGAAGACGCCCGCCGGGCCATAGACGCTTATCCGCGGTTATCGCAGATTTTGTCGAATTATCCCTCCCTTTCCTCCTTGCAGGTATATTCTCTGGATGAAAATTTCCCCACTCAGGGGTTTATCCAACAAGTACCCGAAGAACTTTCGTACCTATATGGCAAAGTAACGGTACCTGGCAGCTTTTGTTGGACTGTGCTGGATGCCGCCACGACTCAGACCGGCTCACCGGAATTGGCCCTTGTCCGCTCGTTTCCCCTTTCCCGTTCCCAATACCCGGCTATTTTGGTTATGCGGGTCAGCTATAACTACCTGAAAAACCGCATTCAAAATAACAAGCTGTTTTTGTCCATTTCCTGTACCGACGGGCCCATCTTTTTTTGCACCCAGCGGTCGCTGCAAGGTACCGACGAGACGGCCCCTATCGATTACGGACCACGCTATTTTCAAAGTAGCGGCCTGCTTTCGTACCAGGGACAGTACGCCTTTTCGCATATTTCCTCGTTTATTCCGTACAAATCCAGCGATTTTGCCATGTATATTACATCCCTGGATTTTGATGCCCCCAGCTACATTTTTTCCTTTTCTCTTTTGGCCTTGTCGCTCATTCTACTGGCTATTGTGTTGCCTCTTGTGATGATTTTGTTTTTCAGCCGTTCTTTCTCCAACCGCGTCAATCAGCTCAAAGACGTCATTCACAGCGCGGCTTTAGGGGATTACGACGTGTGGCACAGTTTTCGCGGAGACGACGAGTTGTCGGCCATCTTTTTTGATATGCAGCATGTAATTGGTACCATCCGGGAAAAACAGGCCTATTTATACGAATCCCGATTAAAAGAACAGGCGTTTATTAACCGCCAACAGGAAATGGAATTTAAATTGCTTACCAGTCAGATCAATCCCCACTTTATGTACAACACGCTGGAAACCATTCGTATGATGGCGCTGTGCGACGGTGCTAAAGATGTAGCCCGGGCTACCGCCATGCTGGGACGTATGATGCGGTATGTGCTGGATAACACCAGCACCACCCAGGTACCACTGGACAAAGAGCTTTCCTATATTGAAAACTATCTGAGCTTGCAAAAATTGCGGTTTGACGACCGGATCAATTATGAAATCACATTGCCTGATGGGTTTGATGCTTCCAGGTATCAAATTCTCCCCCTACTCTTACAACCACTGGTGGAAAATGCGGTGTCCCACGGGCTGCGGGAAAAGACCGGACGAGGCATGATCCATATCCGTCTTCAGGTGGAAGAAGAACAGCATTTGCTGATTTGCGTGGAAGATAACGGCGTGGGGATGTCCCCGAAACGACTGGACGAACTGACTCGCGCTATGGAAGAAACCAGCTTATCCCCCCATCCTTCCCCGATTTCTTCTTCGGGCATTGGCCTTGCGAATATCTGTCAGCGTATCCGTCTGCGTTATGGTCCCGAATTTGGCATGACGTTACAAAGTGAAGAAGGCCGTGGCACAACTATCCATATGGTACTCCCTCTGCTCCCTCTCTCGTAACCTCATAATCAAAGTGCTTCCGGTCTAGCCGGAGGTTTACTCTACCCCTGGAAATTATATGACCAACAATACCCCTAAAGGGTTCTGAAAAGAATTATCACGCCCATGACCTTCTCAGACCACCCTTTAAGGGGTATTTCTTATGCCTTTGTCTGCCTATAAGCGGGTTTACATACTGTAGTTTATTGAGCCTGCCAACTGATCTTGCTGCCTTTTTTCATATATCCTTTATCTTCTTTTTGTGTATCAAAGATGTGCTTTTTATAATAACCATGAGCTCCTCTATATTCCTTTCCCCGTGTTATTTTGAGCAGCAAAAAGCCCGGACACTAAACTTGGTGTCCGGGCTTTTCGTTTTTACAACCGGTTCATGGGCCACAGAACCGGTACCATCTGGGCATCAACGGGAGTTTGTTTATTGCTTAGAAGGATCGTTTTTCTTCATTCAGCAGCGGCTTCTTTCCAGGCGTCGCGCTTGAGCTGGGCATTCTCTTTATCGACCGCCACAATGTCATCATAGCCAAGGCCTTTGACCGTGCTGATCATTTCCTGAATATACCGTTCGCAATCTTCTTCGGAATCGGCAAAGACGGCCTTCCAGCTGTTTTCTACCAGCACCGACTTGCACTGAGCGCGCAGTGTGGCAATTTCGGTATCATCGGACGGCGAAGCAAAGCTGATGCCAGGCGACGTCATAAGCTGATCATTTTTCTGCAGGTAATCAATGGCGTTTTTCGCATCCATATGAGCCTGCCAATCTTCGATCACAGGGTTGGTGTTCAGTTCGGCATAGGAATCCCACAGACCAGGATCATACGGGAACCCGGTTTCGGGGTTGATTTCACCGGCGGAGATAATCTTGTATTCCAGTTTGGAGGAGCCTTCCAACCAGGAACCGCCGCCGTACTCTTCGGGCATAGTGCCGTCGCCTTCAATAAAGCACTGTTCGCCCAGTTCGGTGAGTACAGGCTGGCCATCTTCCATGGTCCACAGCACACCTTCGGGGCCGCAGTAACGGTTCATGGAGCAGGCAATGCCTTCGGTAGAATACAGCCAGTTGATGAAGTCTACCATCCGCTGGGGATCTTGCGCTTTACTGCCCACCATGGCCACGATTTCCGTGTTGCCCTTGGAATAGCAGCCCCACTGACGAACGGTTTCGTCTTTGACTTCGGCCATCATAAAGCCCTTGCCTTCGGATGTGTGGGCATCGGTGTTATAGGCGCTGGCCCCCAGCCAGGGGAACGGCGAATACAGCACGGCGCCGTCCTGGTATTTACCTACCAGGGTATCATAATTCTGAGTGGTGGATTCGGGATCGACCAGCCCACGGCGATATGCTTCATTATAGAACCGGATACCGCGCAGGTACATGGAATCATCCTGCAGCATATCTTCGATCTCACCACTGCCGTCTGCTTTGTACGACACAAAGCCCAGGCTATCGTACCCATAGAAAGCGCTCAGGTGCGATACATTGGACGTACCGGCGTCGTCCCAGTCTTTAAACAGCGAGAAAGCATACACTTTCTGGCCGGAATCACTGGTAGGACACAATTTCTGCATATCTTCCATAACGTCAAGCAGGTCTTCCATCGTACCGATTTCGGGATATCCCAGTTCTTTATACAAATCCCAGCGGATGTAAGCCGCCCCGTTGGGGTCCGTACCGCCCAGGGGATCCGTCGCAGCTCGGGTGGATACTTCTGAAGGTACACACCAGATGCCATCTTCTTCCACCATATTTTCGCTGGTGTAGGCAATGGCTTCCCCATACGTTTTAAAGCTTTCGTGCTCATCGGTAATGTACGGAGTCATATCGGCAATCAGACCGGCCGTCACCAGGTCCTGCAACCGTTCGCCCTGAGCCGTGGTGAGGATGATGTCGCCGATATTCCCAGCGGCACTACGGGTTTGGAACAGGGTATCACCGCCGCCCGCCACATTGGGGGCAATGATATTCAGTTCCATATTGAACTTTTCTTTGATGATTTCTCCGTACCAGCCACCCTGGATCCCCTGGTAGTTGGCGTAGGAATCAAATACGTCGATGGTCAGAAAATCGGCATATTTGCTGTCGCTTCCCTGGGAACCGGATTGGCTTTCGGTGCCCCCCTGGCTGCTGCCCGTGTCACCGGAACAGCCTGCCAGCGCTGTGGCTGCCATAGCCACCGCTAAAAGCGCACTGACTGTCTTTTTGAACATGTTACTTCCTCCCTTTTTTCATAAAAAAGTCTATATAGTATGGATCAGCCCTTAACGGAACCAATCATAATACCCTTAACAAAATACTTTTGGAAGATGGGATATACACACAAAATGGGGAACACCACAATGACCGAAACCGTCATGCGGATAGATGTGGATGTCTGCTGTGTAGCCAGATTCTGCACATTCAGCGACGTGCCGCCTTGGCTGCTGATTACCAGGGATGCGAGAGAATTGGCCTGGTTAATGTACTGGTACAGAAGGTACTGCAAGGAATACAATTTTTGATCGGTGATGTAAAGCAGCGTATCCTGGAAGGAGTTCCACTGTCCTACCGCCGCAAAAATGGCAATCGTCGCCAGAATAGGAGTGGAGGTAGGAATCACAATCTGGGCAAAGATCCGGCACAGTCCCGCGCCGTCAATAGCGGCCGCTTCCTGCAGGGATGCAGGGAATGATTCCATATAGGTTTTCACCAGAATGATGTTAAACGGCTGTACAATCGCCGGAATGATATACACCCAGAAAGTATTCGTCAAATGCAGGGTATTCATCGTCAGGTACATAGGAATCAGCCCGGCGTTAAAGTACATGGAAACAACAACCATGCGATACCAGATTTTGCGCCGCCACAAATCCTGCTGGGTAAACATGAATCCCAAAAACGCCGAGGCAAACACCGTACATACCGTTCCCAATATCGTACGGGCCACCGAAATCAGTGTGGCTTCCGTCAGGCCTCGCAATTTAAGCACTTCGACATAGTTTTCGAAATGAATTTGCTGCGGCCAAAAGTTAATGGAACCGTTGGCGCTCAGGTCGTTGGCGCTAATGGTATTGATAATCATGTAATAAAACGGGTACACACAAATCAGCGTAAACAAGGTAAAAAAGGTGTAGTTGCAAATTTGAAAGATGATATCGCCAGTACTGCGTTTTTTCTTCGTCATCGTTGCCATCGTTTTGTGCTCCCTCCTTTAAATAATCGATTCGCCGCGTACTCTTTTGGAGGTGAAATTCACAATCACCAGCAGTGTCACGCTGACAAGGCTCTTCATCATACTGATAGCCGTGGCCAGCGACAAACTGCGCCCGGTCATGCCAATGTTGTATACGTACAGATCCAGCACCTGAATATGCGTTTTGTTAAAGGCATTTTGGAACACATAGTACTGATCCATACCATTATTGAGGAAGTTGGCAATCGACAGCATCAGCAGCACGAAAAACGTGGGCAACAGGGCCGGCAGGGTAATGTGCAGCATCAAGCGGAACCGGCCGGCACCATCAATACGGGCCGCTTCATATAGGCCGGGATCGACGCTGGTAATAGCCGCCAGATACATAATGGCGCCCCATCCCAATCCCTTCCAGGTGCTCCATAAAATCATGGATAGCCACGTGTGGCTGTCGCTATCCAAAAACTTAATGGGTTCCGTAATAATGCCCAGGTTCTGCAACATGGTATTGACCATGCCGCTATCGGAAAACAGGCTAAACGCTACCGAAAATACCAGCACCCAACTGATGAAGTTCGGCAAGGTCGTCAGGGTCTGCACAATTTTGCGGAACCACTTACTGTTCATTTCGCTGAGGAAAATAGCAAACAGCATGGGCAAAATCGAAGTAGCAATTCCCAGTAGGCTCATGGCAAAGGTGTTAATCATTACCTGGCCCAATTGCTGCATTTGGGTTTGGTTCGAAAATAGCAATGTAAACCATTTCCATCCCACAAATTCGCACTGGGATAGCTGCAGCGGCGCTTTGTAATCATAAAAAGCGTATACCCATCCGTACAGTGGAAAATAAGCAAACAAAAAGTTCAGGATCAAAAAGGGCAGGATCATCAAAAACATGATTTTCCCCTGCTTTTTCCTTCCTTTGCCCCGATTTTTCGCGGGGTCTACGGTTTTGGCTTTCACGGACATGTCGTTTCCCCTCCCCAAAAAAGTTCACCGTTTATTCACCATTTTTTTACCGGCCTTATTGTATCACGGAAAAATCCCCTCACAAAACCCGAATTTTCCGCCCGATTCCCACTAATAATCCGTGATTTTCCCCCTTTTCTCGTTTTTTTAAGGGACAAATGTCAAAAAAGTCGTGTTCTGTTTTCAAAAAGGGTTTGCTATTGTAGGGTTACGGCAATGAAAGAAGAGGAGGCTTTGTATGAAACCCTTACAACCCGATCGCCTGTACGTAGGCACCAATTATCATCCCCACGACTGGGACAAAACCCGGTGGGCGAAAGACCTGGATTTAATGAAAGGATCATCGTTTTCGGTTGTCCGGCTGGGACACCTGTGCTGGGACAGTTTTGAACCGGAAGAAGGCCATTTTTGCTTTGACTGGATGGATGAAGTTATGGACCTGTGCGCACAACGGGATATCGGCGTTTTTCTGGATATTCCCACCCGGCCGGCTCCAACCTGGCTCCATAAAAAATACCCATCCATCGACATTACGGACCGCAGCGGGGTACGGCAAAATTCTCACACCCGGTATATGGAAGACGTAGGCGACCCCCATTTTCAAACGTATGCATACCGTCTGGCCGACCAATTAGCCCGCCGGTATGCGAGTCACCCGGCCTTGCTGGCTTTTGGGCTATGCAACGAACTCGGTTCCGGGTACCTATCCTATAGCGCTACCGCCTTGCACCGTTTTCAGGACTGGCTGCGCCGCCGCTATCACACCGTAGACGAACTCAACCGGGTATGGGCCGCCCACCGGTGGAGCCGGAAAATCAATTCCTTTGACCAAGTGGATTTTCCCATAGGCGGCACAATGGTCGGGGCGCCGGAGCGGTATTTGGACATGCGCCGGTTCTTTTCCGATGAAATTGTGACCTACATGAAAGGACTGAAAGACGTTCTTAATCGCTGCGCTCCTGGGGTCCCTGTTTCGTCCAACCACTGGTCTGAAAATCCGGCTGTGGGCTTTGATTACAACCGGGTATGGGAACAACTGTCGGATTTTTCCGGCCAGGGTTTCTACCCCGGTATTAACCCGGAAGATGAAAACGGCGTAATCGGCGCCTGCTTTACCCAGGATCACCGCCGGGCCGAACACCAGGCTCCCAACTGGAACCTGGAATTCCAAACAGGCACTGGCGGTGGATATGCCTGTCCGCCCGGCGCCATGCGCATGTACGCGTATCTATCGAGTCTGCACGGCAGCGGGGCTCATATTGCCTGGACGTGGCGCACCATGCTGGGGGGAGAAGAACAATATTTCTTTGGGCTACTGGATCACGACGGGGAACCGTCCCGCAAATTGCCGGAATTTGCCCGCATTGCTAGGGAAGCCGAATTCTTGTCTCGCAAGCATCTGCTACCCCTGCACGATAAGCCCCGGGTGGCCATTTCCTACAGTTACGAAGATGAACTCATCACCCAGTACGCCCGGGATTATTACACCACCACCCACCAGGAACAGGTGCTCACGGCTTATCGCACGCTGTTCCACCGGAATATTCCCTGCCGGGTAGTAGATTTGCGCCATATAAAAGAATCGTACGATATCCTGCTGCTGCCCGGTGTGTGCCAGATGGGGCCCGAACAGGCAGCTACCATTCGCCGCTTTGTAGAAAACGGCGGCACCGTTATTCTGTCGGCCTTTTCGGCCAAAGTGGACGAACACAACCAGGGCTTTTTAACGCCCCAGCCCGGCCGTCTATCCGACCTGTTTGGCGTGCAAGTACGCGGTTTTGACCGGGCTTATACCCATGTGTCCCGTGTGAATGAAGGATGCCTGCAAAAAGAAGATTTGCGTCTTCACCGGCAGCATGTTACTTTGACACTGGATGGAGAAGAACTCGATATCCCGGTGGATTACCATGAATTCCTACGGCTGCAGGGAGCTGAAAGTTGGGGCGTGTACCAAAATGCCGTTTCGTCCGATACAACCGCCATCAGCTGCCGTCAGGTAGGAAAAGGCCGTGCTATTTATGTGGGAATTCCCATGCAGGAAGAGCTGCTTGCCCGGTTACTAGGCCGGTGTGGCGTAGTTTCTCCCTTTACTCCTGCGCTGCCTGACGGGATTTCCGCTGCCCGGTTGCATGATACCGCCACTTTGTATGTAAACCGCACACATCTTACAAAGCAAATCCCCGTACAGGGCCATGCCCTGCTGGGAAACCAAGTGAAAGATGGCATTTTAACTTT
>CAJKJS010000053.1 GCA_905200265.1 uncultured Oscillospiraceae bacterium | reverse complement strand
TACGCCGGGCCTGTCAGGCTATTGCTTATTCTTCCACAATCAACGTGGTGATGGCTCTGCCCGGTACCGTAATCGGCGCCAGGGGGCTATTGGACACATCGTTGAGCACAAACGACACGTCTTCTTCCTGCTGGTTGAGCACCACGGCGACGAGTTTTTCATCCGGCGTCAGGAACGTGGCCACCGAAATATCCCCGCGGTAGCAGGAATGAGCCACCACCCGGCTGCCCGCCGGGACATAGGCGCTCATGTGGCGGATAAAGCAGTACGACGACTGCCGCAGCAGCTTCTTTTCGTTGTGGTCGTAAATCAGCGGCGCGCCGCAGAAGTTGTCCACATGGTTCATGCCGCCCCGTTCATCCAGCAGCACGTTCCAATCCAGGAAGCCCGACATGCCGTTATTGAAGTCGCCGATCATGTCATAGGCGTAGCATTCGCCGAATTCCCACGGCGACTGGGACGTGGAAATGGCCCCGCCGTCGCCCACGGCCTTCTGGCTCATGGACGTGCCGCCGTTGAGTTCGATACAGCCTTCGGTAAAGACCAGTTCAAATTCCGGATACTGTTCCCGCACCAGGCGCAGGTTATCGAAATGATCGCCGGAATACCAGTGGAACGCAATGCCGCCCACGGCTTTCCGGGCCCGGGGATCTTCCAAAATGGTCTTTACCCGGGTATACACCCGCTCTTTGTTGTGGTCCCAAATGAGCACTTTACCCGTCGAGCCCGCCTGATCCAGTGCCGGGCGCAGGTATTCACACAAAAACTCCCGTTCTTCTTCGGCGGTGTAAATGCACGATTCCCAAATCTGCACGGCTTTGGGTTCGTTCTGAATGGTAAGCCGCTCCACCGGCAGCCCTTCCTTTTCGTAGGCCGTAAGGAATTTGACAATATACTGGGCATATACGCCGTAGTATTCTTTCTTCAGCTTGCCGCCGTGGAGCATGTCGCCGTTGGTTTTCATCCATGCGGGCGGGCTCCAGGGCGAAGCCAGCAGGGGCAGTTCTTCGCCGCGGAACGCCTTGATATCCTGCAAAAACGGCAGGGTATACAGCCGGTCGCAGTCGATACTAAACGTTTTCAGTTCCGTATCATCGGGGGTATCACAGTAGCTATACAGCCCGCGGGAAAAGTCGCAGGCGCCAATATGGATGCGGCCGCTGTTATAATTGAGACCTTCCGGCGAGAAGCAGTCCCGCAAAAACGCCTGTTTCTGGCTTTCATCCATATCGTGGTAGTTCATGGCCGATGCTTCTGTCAGCGCGCCGCCAAACCCCGTCACTGTCTGGTAGGGGATATCGCGGTACACCATCAGCAGTTCCATTTCCTGCCCTTTTTCATCGGGCTGCATGGGAACAGGGGCTTTTTCCCGGAACCATGTGGGGTCGCTTTTCATCGATTGGATGACACGTACCTGGCTCATGTTGTTTTCTCCTTTCCTCATGCGGGTTTAGGCATTGAGTTCCCGCAGGGCTTCTTCCAATTTTTCATCGTTAAACGCGCCGCCCGAAAAACTGACTGCGGCCCGCAGGGGCATATCTTTCATCATGGCCGCCATCATATCGGCGGTGCCTTCGCCCAGGGTGTCGTTATCGCTGTCCGAGTCACTGCTCATGATGCTGACGCCGCCCATGAGTTTTTTCGCAACCTGCGCGGCTTTGGGGTCGCTGAGCAGATCGCCAAACGTGGTATTGCGGGTGTATACTCTGGGGATATCCACGGTGCTGTTCACTTTCACCTGCACGCTGCACACAAGTTCCCGGGAGTTTTTCGCCGCCCACAGGGTGTAGACGCCGCTTTCCACGTGCCAGTCCTTAAGCTGGGTGTTGTAATACGCAAACGAACGCTTCGACAGCGTAAAGGATACTTCTTTTTCTTCCCCGGGCTGCAGTTCCACTTTGGCAAAGCCCTTCAGTTCCCGCACGGGGCGCATGACCTTCCCGTCACCCGGCTGCATGTACAGCTGTACGACTTCTCTCCCGGCCCGGTCGCCCGTGTTTTTCACGGTGAGCGTCACGGTGACGGTATCGGTGTCGTCCATTTCCTCGCAGCTAGCCTTCATATCTTGATAGGCAAACGTAGTGTAACTGAGGCCATACCCGAAGGGATAGAGCACATCCATCTCTTTTTTATCGTAATACCGGTACCCCACATACACGCCTTCACGGTATTCGGTCACATCCCCTTCGCCCAGGTAATACAGGTACGACGGGTTATCCGACAGCTTTTTGGGGAAGGTTTCGGCCAGCCGCCCGCTGGGGTTCACGCTGCCGTACAGCACATCCACCGTGGCGCCGCCTACGGCCTGGCCGCCCAGGTATACTTCCAAAATGCCCTTGACCTTGTCTTTCCACGGCATAACGACCGGCGAACCGTTGTGCAGTACCACGACCACGTTTTTCTGCACGGCGCAGATGTCATCGATCAGCCGGGTCTGGCAATTGGGCAGGTTCAGGTGGGTGCGGTCGTAGCCTTCCGATTCGAACGCATCGGGCAACCCGGCAAAGATCACGGCCACATCGGCTGCCGCTGCGGTTTTCACGGCTTCGTCATGCAGATCGGGCAGGGTGACGTCTTCTTTTGTGTCGTACCCCTGGGCATAGGTGACAGTCGCCACATCTTTCACGGCTTCCAGCGCGCTGGTCACTTTGTGGGAATTGATATGGGAGCTGCCGCCGCCCTGGTACCGCGGCGCCTGGGCAAATTTGCCGATAAACGCGACTTTCTGCTCCTTTTGAAGGGGCAGGATGTTTTCCTCATTGCGCAGGAGTACCATGCACTGGGAAGCCACCCGGCGGGCCACTTCGTGGTCGGCATCCCGGTCGAACACGACGCCGTCTTTTTTCTGTTCCACGTACCGGTACAAAACCGTCAGCATACGTTCGCAGGCTTCATCCAGCACGCTTTCTTCCAGTTCCCCATTTTGTACGGCTTTAATAATTTTCTCGTCGTTCGCGCGGTTGCCGCCGGGCATTTCCAGTTCCAGCCCGGCTTTCAGGCCGTCCACCCGCTGGTTTACGGCGCCCCAGTCGCTCATGACATAGCCGTCAAAGCCCCATTCATCCCGCAGGATTTCGGTGAGCAGGCGGTGGTTTTCCGACGCATACACGCCGTTAATACGGTTATAGGAACACATCACCGTCCAGGGCTTGGCTTCTTTCACCGCGGCTTCAAAGGAAGCGAGGTAAATTTCCCGGAAGGTGCGCTCGTCGATTTCACTGCTGGAGGACATACGACGGTGTTCCTGGTTGTTGGCGGCAAAATGCTTTAACGAGGTGCCCACGTTCTGGCTCTGCACCCCGCGGATATGGGCCCCGGCCAGCTGCGAAGACAAATACGGATCTTCGCTCAAATATTCAAAATTGCGCCCGCACAGCGGCGACCGCTTAATATTGGCGGCGGGCCCCAAAATCACCGAAACATTTTCGGCCTGGCATTCTTTGCCGATGGTTTGCCCCACTTCATATACCAAATCCCGATCAAAGGAGCTGGCCAGGCACGAACCCGTGGGGAAACAGACGGCCTTGATGCTCTCGTTAATCCCCAAATGGTCGCCGCCTTCGGCCTGTTTACGCAGGCCATGAGGGCCATCGGATACCATCACCGACGGCACACCCAGCCTCTCTACCGGCTTCGTGTGCCAAAAATCAAGGCCCGAGCACAGCCCGGCTTTTTCTTCCAATGTCATTTGTGCTACCAGTTTTTTTACATCCACGTGTCAACACTCCCCATTTCATATCGTAAAGACGGGCTGCGCCAGCCGGTGCAGTCCATACCACTTTTATTATACCGAACTTTTTCCTTCGTTTCTACCAGAAAATTGTATGATATCAAGGAAAAAATTGCGCGTTTTGTCAGGGGTGAGGCTTTTTCTGAAAACCCGTTGCGTTTTTTTCAAAACTTCGGTATGATGAACATACGAACCCACAACGACTGGAAGGAGCCTTCATCATGAACGAATTTCCTTATGACCGCACGGCCCGTACGGAAGACGAAATCCGTAAGGCCGTCGACGATCTTCTCAAACAAATGACCCTGGAAGAAAAAGTGGGCCAGCTGGTCCAAAGCCCCGGCCCCGCCACGGCGGATATCGGCATGGACGTACAGCAGGACCCGATGGAAGACCTGATCCGGGAAGGCAAGATCGGCTCCACGATCTTTATTGCCCCGGCCCAGGATATCGCCGGTCAGATTGAAAAATGGCAGAAAATGGCCGTGGAAGAAAGCCGGCTGCGCATTCCGCTGCTGTTCTGCCAGGATGTTATCCACGGATACCAGACCGTGTTCCCCATTCCGCTGGGATGGGCGTGCAGTTTCGATATGCCCGCCATTGAAAAGGCCGCACGCATCGCCGCGAAAGAAGCCAGCTGCGCCGGGCTGCATGTGGCGTTTTCCCCCATGGTGGACGTGGCCCACGACCCCCGCTGGGGCCGGGTAGCCGAAGGCGCCGGGGAAGACCCGTACCTGGCTGCGCAGGTAGGCCGGGCCGTGGTACGGGGGTTCCAGGGGGACGACCTGCATAACGAAGACAGCCTGATGGCCTGCGTGAAACACTACTTAGGGTATGCCGCGGCCGAAGGCGGGCGGGATTACAACACCACGGAATTTTCCGAAACGGCCCTGCGCAACACCTATTTGCCGCCGTTCCGCGCCGCGGTGGAAGAAGGGTGCGCGTCGCTGATGACTTCGTTCAATATTGTCAACGGCGTCCCCAGTGTGGCCAACCGGCCGCTGTGCCATGACCTGTTGCGGCAGGAACTGGGTTTTGACGGGCTGATTATTTCGGACTACAACGCCGTAGGGGAACTGCTGGTTCACGGCGTGGCCGAAGATGAAGCCGACGCGGCGCAAAAGTGCCTGCGTGCCACCTTGGATATGGAAATGGCCACCGATTTTTATAACCGTCATCTGCCCCGGCTGGTGCGGGAAGGCAAAGTGCCGGAATCGATGATCGACGACGGGGTACGCCGGGTGCTGACGTTTAAATACCGCCTGGGGCTGATGGAAGACCCGTACCGCCATATCCGGCCCGAGGAATTAAAAGAAAAGATGCTGTGCCGCGACCATCTGGCCCATAGCCGCAAGCTCGCGAGCGAATCCATCGTCCTCCTGCAAAACCGCGGAGACGTTTTGCCCCTGTCGGGCAAAGAAACCGTGGCCCTCATCGGCCCCATGGCCGATAACCGCGACATGGGCGGGTGCTGGCAGTTTACGTCCTTTACGGACCGGTTCGTCACCATCCGGCAAGGGCTGGAGGAGGCCGGTGTCACCGTGCGGTATGAACCCGGCTGCGGCGTCCACGACGCCATCGAAGACGGGATTGAAAACGCCTGCGCCGCCGTGTACGAAAGCGACATATGCGTCTTGTGCTTGGGTGAAGACAGCTCCATGAGCGGTGAATCCGCTTCGGTGCAGCATATCACCCTGCCCGCTGTCCAGCTGGAACTGCTGGAAACCATCGCGGCCTGCCACAAACCGGTGATTTTGCTGCTCACCAACGGCCGTCCGCTGCTGCTTTCGGACATCCTGCCCCAGGCAGATGCCGTGGTAGAAACCTGGTTCCTGGGCCATGAAGCCGGGCACGCGATTAGCGACGTACTGCTGGGACATACCGAACCTACGGGGCACCTGACCATGAGCTTCCCGGTATCCCAGGGACAAATTCCCGTTTACTACAACCACATGAATACCGGGCGTCCCCACAAAGCCGGTACCCCGTACGTGCGGTTTGAATCGAATTACATGGACGGCCCCAACGAGCCGCTGTTCCCCTTTGGGTTCGGCCTTAGTTATACCACGTTTACGGTGGAGGATCTGACGCTGTCGGAGGCCACCATAAACATGGACGGCACCCTGACGGTGCAGGCGAAGGTGACAAACACCGGCCGCCGCCCCGGCACGGCGCTGTGCCAGCTGTATGTGCAGGATGTGGCCGCTTCCATTGCCCGCCCGGTGCAGGAACTGAAAGCCTTTACCCGGGTACCCTTGCAGCCCGGCGAAAGCCAGGTGGTGCCGTTTACGGTCACGACGGACATGCTGCGTTTCTATAACGCCGAAGGTAACTGGGTGGCAGAACCCGGCCGGTTCGACGTGATGGTGGGGCTCGACAGCCGCGACGCCCTCACCCGCCGCGCTTCCTTCCGTCTGGAAGAAACGGTATAAAAGAGGAAAAAGAAAAGGCAGGCACTTATGAAAAGTGTCTGCCTTTTTCTATTTATTACAAAAGAAACAGAAGAGTGGGCCAAACGACACAGCCCAGAAGGACAAAGAGAAGATCGATGGGTTTGATGCGGCAGGGCTGAAACTGGGTGCGTTTCGCTTTGCCGGAAAACCCCTTTGATTCCATGGCGATGGCCAGCTCTTCCGACCAGCGCACGGATTTTACGAGCAGCGGCTTGAGCACCGCCGGTGACACCGGCCATGCTTTTTGCCCCCGCATGCGCAGCGCCACCCGGGCCCGGCGGTACTCCTGCGCCATGTGCGGGAACACGCCCCACGCCGCCAAAAGGCCGTAGGCAAACGCCTGGGGCAAATGGAAATGCTGCTGGAACGAGCGCACCATATGGATGCGGTCGGTGGTCAGGGCAAACAGCAGCCCCGCCGCCGCATAGGCCAGCACCCGGCTGCTCATCAGCAGCCCGTTATATACTGCCGACGAGCTGATATGCAGGCTTTCGGCATTGACGGGCAAATTGCCCTGGGCCGGGAAATGGTACCCGGTCATGAACATGGCAAACGCCATGAGCAGCACCGGCGCCATGACGCCTGCAAATACTTTGAGGTTGACTTTAGAGAGGCAAAGCCCCAAAAAGCACAGAGCAAAAAATACCAAATTCCAAAAGGGGTCCGAAAACGCCGCCAAAAAGAAGGTGGGCACCAGCAGCCCTACAAATTTGCACGCCGGATCAAGACTGCGCATAGAGCTTGCCCCCTTCCAAACGCCAAATCACATCGGCATAACTTTCGGCTAACTCACTGTCGTGGGTGGAAAACAACAGGCACACGCCCTTTTCCCCCGCCTGGCGGGTGAGCCCGTCCATCAGCGCCACGGTATTGCGGCGGTCCTGGGCATAGGTAGGCTCATCACACAGCAGCACCGAACAGTCATAGGATAACAGCGCCGTCACGCCCAACCGGCGCTGCTGGCCCTGGCTGAGCATATAGGGCGACAAATCGCGGTACCGCCACAGGTTACTTTGGCGCAGCGCCTGTTCCGCCTCCGCGCGGGCCACCTTTTCCCCTTTTGACAGCAGGCTTTTGTACACTTCCTCATACACGGTATCGAACACAAACTGGTCCTGGGGATTCTGGGTGACCAGCCCCAGGGTGCCCGGCGCCAAATGGCGGCGCTTTTTTACATCCGTGCCCGCTACCGTGACAGTACCGGCATACTTACACAGTCCCGTCACCGCCCCAAACAATGTACTCTTGCCGCAGCCGCTTTCCCCCAAAATGGCGTGGACCTGCCCGGCGGCAAAATCCGCGCTGCAATCGAGCAGCACCGGTTTGCCCCCCAGGCGCACGGTGACGTGCCGGAGAGATAGGGCCGTGTTCCCGGCTTCGCGGTGGGAAACCGGCGCACGGTACGGCCGGTGGGGCACAATAATGCCCTTTTCTTCCAGCCAGTCACTGGCCGGCGGGTGGTCCATGGGAGCCGTTTCGGTGATAGCCCCGTTTTCCATCACGCACAATGTGTCCGCTACTTGCAGCCAGTGGTCCAGCCGGTGATCGACCGCCACAATGCCCACCTGCCGCTCCTTATGCAGCCGGCGGAGTTTTTGGGCGATTTGCGCCGCACTTTGTTCATCCACGTTGGCAAAGGGTTCATCTAATAGCAGCCACTGCGATTGCAGCGCCACGGTGCAGGCCAGCATAACTTTTTGCCGCTCGCCCCCGGATAAAGACAAGAGTGTGCGGTGCCGCAGGGTGCTGATGCCGCAAAATTTCAGCGCGTCGTCCACCCGGGCAGGAATCTCCCCGGGCGGGATACACCGGTTTTCCAGGCAGAAAATCAGCTCGTTTTCCACCGTATCCATGCAAAACTGCAATTCCGGGTTTTGGAACATCATGCCGATGACGGCGCATTTTTCCGGCGGCGGCAGCTGCGCCGGGTCCTGCCCGTCGACGGTCACCACGCCTTCCCGCAAAAAGCCCGCAT
>CAJKJS010000052.1 GCA_905200265.1 uncultured Oscillospiraceae bacterium | reverse complement strand
GAAAAAAGAGAGGAAACTTCAATTTTTTTTGAAATTTTGTTATTTTTCGTGTTGAATTTTTTTCATATTTTATGTAGAATAGTACTATATGAATCGAGAAACTTATATGCACGGTCAAAAAACGGGCGTGTGATTCTCAAGAAATGAGGGAGATAAAATGTCCAACCGACTGTTTCAGGGTGTGATCCATCAAATGCGCGATGCGATCGACCGTACCATTGGCGTTGTGGATGAAACTTCCGTGATCATCGCCTGTAGCGAATTAGGGCGCATTGGTGAAGTCAACGAAAGTGTAACGGCCGACGCCATGACATCGCCCAATTCCTTTGTGGTCAACGGGTATACCTATCATTCTTTCGGTAGCCGTCCCCGTCCGGAATATGCGGTGTTCGTATCTGGTACCGATGTGGAAGCGGCTCGGTATGCTGGGTTGCTGGCGGTGTCGCTGAGTAACATTAAACAGTACTATGATGAAAAGTATGACCGCAGCAACTTTATTAAAAATGTGATTCTGGATAACATTCTGCCCGGCGATATTTATCTGAAATCTCGCGAACTTCGGTTTAATAACGATGTAGACCGTGTCGTCATGCTGATTAAGATTACGAATAAGACCGATATTTCGGCTTATGATGTGGTACAGAATCTGTTCCCTGATAAGAGCAAGGATTTTATCATCAGCATCAATGAAAATGATATCGCTCTTGTAAAAGAAGTGCGGCCCGGTATTGACTCCAAAGACCTGGATAAACTGGCCGGTTCCATTGTCGATACACTGTCCAGCGAATTTTACACCCATTGCACCGTGGGCATCGGTACCATGGTAACGGGCATTAAAGATTTGGCCCGTTCGTTTAAGGAAGCTCAGGTGGCCCTGGAAGTCGGCAAGGTATTTGATACGGAGCGCTCCATTGTTAGCTATGATAACCTTGGTATTGCGCGTCTGATTTATCAGCTGCCCACGACCTTGTGCGAAATGTTCCTGAAAGAAGTGTTCAAGCGCGGTTCGATCGAATCGTTGGACCACGAAACCCTGTTTACGATTCAGCGCTTCTTTGAAAATAACCTGAACGTTTCGGAAACGTCCCGGAAACTGTTTGTGCACCGGAATACGCTGGTGTACCGGTTGGAAAAGATCAAGAAAATCACGGGTCTTGATCTGCGCGAATTCGAAGATGCCATTGTGTTTAAAGTGGCTTTGATGGTCAAACGGTATCTGTCTTCCAACCCTGTTAAATTCTAACAAATTTGTAGCTTTCACGAAAAAGGTTACAAAATAATTACAGTTAATTCTCTAAAAGAATTATATTACGGCAATTCATTGGTACTATGTTAAGTACCGGCGAATTGCCGTTTTCTTTGCGTCTATACACCACCATGAGCCACTTTTGGGCCAACGGAAGGATAAAGAAAATAGAAGAAGAAAAGTAGCAGGATAGTTTGACTGGACACGAAAGGAAGGAAACAGCATGAGTATGATCGAGTTCAGAAATGTGTCGAAGACATACGGGAACGGCACAAAAGCGATTCAAAATGTGAATTTTCAGGTGGAAAAGGGAGAATTTGTTTTCATTGTGGGGTCGTCTGGCGCCGGGAAAAGTACCTTTTTAAAACTGTTGATGTGTGAAGAAAGCCCTTCTTCAGGCGAAATTGTAATCAATAATCGTGTTGTCAATAACTTAAAAAGAAAGGAAGTACCCTACCTGCGCCGTACGATGGGGATTGTTTTTCAGGATTTCCGGCTGATTGAGCGCATGACGGTTTATGAAAATGTGGCGTTTGCCATGCACGTGGTAGGGGCTTCTCCCCGGGACATTCGCAAGCGTGTGCCGTATATTTTGGGACTTGTTGGGTTGCAGAGTAAAGCGAAATGCTATCCCAGCGAACTTTCCGGCGGCGAACAGCAGCGTGTGGGCCTGGCGCGGGCGCTGGTAAATAACCCCAGCCTGATTATTGCCGACGAACCGACCGGTAACGTAGACCCCGCCCTCTCTTTTGAAATTGTGGATTTGCTCAGTGAAATCAATCACCGGGGCACAACCATTCTGATGGTAACCCATGAACATAATCTGGTGAAACATTTTAACCGGCGTGTCATCCAGATTCACCACGGCGAAGTGGTGGCCGACACCGAACAGAGTAAACCGGCGGTCGAGGAGTACATTGGTGATCAGGAGGGTTGGAAATAATGAGAGTTATGAAAATGCACAATGCCAAATATTTGATTCGCGAAGGCCTCCACAATTTGTGGACGAATCGTACCATGACACTGGCATCGGTAGCCGTATTGATCTCTTGTCTGTTGCTGACGGGAGCGGCTATGTTGTTTTCGCAGAACATGGGATCGGCCATGAAAAAACTGGAAGGCAGCAACAGTATCACCGTGTATTTGGATGAGGATATGCCCGTGTTGGAGGCTGTACAGGTAGGCGAAACCCTGCGTTCGATTGAAAACGTAAAAGAATGCGAGTACGTGTCCAAAGATGAGGCGCTGGAGAGTATGATGGAGCTGCTGGGCGATGACGGTACCGTGCTGGAAGGACTGGCAGGGGACGACAATTTCTTACCGGATTCCTATGATATCTCCATGAAAGATCTGACAAAGTACGATGAAACCATTAAGGAAATAGAGGCTGTAGAAGGTGTAACCCAAATTACGGATTACAGCGACGTAGCCGATAAACTGACCCGGATTGACAATTTGGTAGCCACAGCGGGTATGTGGATTGTGCTGCTGCTGGGACTGGTATCCCTGTTTATTATTGCCAATACCATTCGGGTCACCATGTTCTCCCGCCGGATGGAAATCAGTATTATGAAATCGGTGGGTGCAACGAACTGGTTCGTTCGGTGGCCCTTTGTGGTGGAAGGCGTTATGATCGGCCTGATTGCCGGCATTCTGGCCAGTGGACTGCTATTCCTGATGTATCATCTCATGGCAGGGGTCATTACCGGAATTCTATCCTTCTTTACCCCAGTCAGTTTGTCGAATCTGGTGCTTCCTTATACATTAGGATTCATCCTGGCCGGTATGGCGTTTGGTGCTCTGGGTAGTATGATTTCAATTGGACGGTTCCTCAACCGGGAAGGAGAGAACAGCATTGAAGCGTAAAACAAAAAATCGCATGAAAAAAGCGCTGGCTTTTGTTCTGTGCTGCACCCTGGTTTGGGCGTCGGCCACACCGCTGGGACAAGTAAAAACCCGGGCGGCGGAATTATCCGATTTGCAGGAAAAGCAAGAACAGCTGCAGGCCGAGCAGGAAGAAAACGAGCAGAAACTGGATGAACTGCGCAATAATGAAGAAGAGCAGCAGGCCTATTTGGAAACCCTGCAAAGTCAGGTGAAGACCATGCAGGACCAGATTGATACGCTCAATGCGCAGGTGGATTTGCTCAACGACGAAATCAAGGAAAAAGAAGAAGCCATTGCGGATAAGCAAGCGCAGATTGACGAAGATATGGAACAGCTGAAAACCCGGCTGAAAGCTTTGTATATGGCTGGGGATGCTTCTACGCTGGCCATTCTGCTGCATGCAGAAAATATTGAAGATTTGGCCCGGAAGAGCGAAGTCATCAAATCGATTACGCGCCATGACACGGAACTGATTGACTCTCTGAATCAGGAGCTCAAGGATATTGCCGACGAAAAGGCGCAGATTGAAGCCGATAAAAAGCAGGTAACCGATAATAAAAATGATTTGGAAGAGCAGCGCCAGGAACTGGCCGATTTGGAAGAAGAAGCCCAGGCTACTTTGGAAGAAATTCAGGGCAAGCGTTCCGATGCGGAACAGAAAGCCAGTGAACTGGAAGCTGAAATGAGCGAAGCCGATGCGGCCATTGACCAGTGGTATGCCGATTACTATGCTTCGCAGAATTCGTCTTCGGGTAGCAGTTCGGGGAGCGGCAGTTCCTCTTCTTCGTCTTCCTCTTCTTCTTCGGGTGGAAACCAGTCCTATTCCGGCTCCATGACATGGCCGGTGCCGGGGTACAGCGGATGTATCTATCAGGGATTTGGTTCCGGCCATAAAGGGTATGATATTTCCGGCGGCGGCATTTATGGGGCGCCTATTGTGGCGGCTTCCAGCGGCACGGTTATTTTTGCCGGATATGGTACGGCTGCGAACTCGCACAACCGGTATGGATACTGTGTGGATATTGACCACGGCAGCGGGATTGCTACCCGGTATGCTCATTGCAGTGCCTTGACGGTTTCCACGGGAGATTATGTCACCGAAGGCCAAGTTATTGGATACGTGGGCAATACGGGTGAATCGTACGGGGCGCACTTGCATTTTGAAGTTCGGGTTAACGGCGTGGCTGTGAATCCGGGTAGCTATGTATAAGGGAAAAAGCGAGGGGTTAGCATGAGAAAGATCTCCTTGGGGGCGACGGTGGCTTTGATGTTGTTATCGGCAGCCGTAACTGTTTCGCTCACGTACACCTATGCCATGGACCGGTTCAATGAAAAGATTTCGGATTTGAACGAACGGGAAGCACTGTACAATAAACTCAGCGAAATTGACGACCAGGCACGCAATCGCTTTGCGGGGCAGGTGGATGAATCGGTGCTGCAAGATGCCATCTGTGCCGGATATGCCGCTGGACTTTCCAACTCCAATGTGCGGTATATGTCTGCGGAACGGTATGCGGATTATGCGTCGACCAGCCAGGGCGTCAGTGTAGGTGTGGGGATTAACACGGTCATGGATGAAGACGGCAATATGGAAATTGTCGAAGTCTATGCTTCCTCATCAGCCGAAACGGCGGGACTAAAAAAAGGCGACGTTGTGGTGGCTTTGGATGGCAAAGAAGTATCGCGTATTGGATATATTGATGCCTGTGCGCAGTTAGATGGTGCCGATGGCTCCCAGATCGCTATGACCGTGCTGCGGCCTGACGGGGATAACATGAAAACCCTGAATTTTACGGTGGTACGCAGTGTGTATGCAGCTACCTCCGTTTCCTATCAGTTTATCAACGGGAATGTAGGGTATGTCCGTATATCGGCTTTCGGAAACAGTTCGGTTTCCGCTTTTCGTACGGCACTCACCGTGCTGCAAAGCGAAGAGAATTTGTGCGGATTGGTGATCGATCTACGCGGCAATTCCGACAGTGATGTCAGCAATATGGAGAAATTAGCCGATATGTTGCTGCCGGCGGGCGAGATTGTGCGTACTGTAGATAAAAACGGGGAATTGGTAGATACGTACCTATCCGATGCGGAATGTATCACGCTGCCAATCACGGTGGTTGTTGACAGTAGTACAGCAGGCGCCGCGGAAGTAATGGCCAGTGCTCTGCATGATGCCGGGTATGAAACAGTGGGCGAGACGACGGCCGGTACCGCACAGGTGACAGAAGTGGTCGTGCTGTCGGACGGTTCGGCCCTGTTTATTCCGACGGAAAATTACAGCAACCAAAATGGCGAAGTGCTGTATGGGCAGGGGGTTGCGGCTGACGTGCCCGCCAGTTTGAATGAAACCGAACAGGAAGCATTTAGCCGTTATGATTTACTGCCCGAGAATGATCCCATGGTGCAATCGGCGGTCACGCGGTTGTTAGCCAGCGGGGCGAAAGTTGAACAGGTGCCCGGCAGTGAAGAAGCCGAGGAAAGCCAGGCGAGTAGCGAAGAAGAAAGCAGTAGCCAAAAGGAAACCTCCGAAAAGGAAGAAAAGGAACAGAAAGAGGAATCCTGAGCGGATTATCCATAAACAAACGCGAAACCGGGCGAAAAGATTTCCCTTTTTGCCCGGCTTTATTCATTGACAGCCCGCAGGCATGCGGATATAATAGTACAAGGTTCTCCGGGCGGATTTCTGTCCCGGATGATAGGAATTTGATATAAAGGTGGTAGAATCGGACAATGGCCTCGAAAGAGATTATTTTAACCAAAGAAGGGCTGGCAAGCCTTGAAAAAGAACTGGAATACCTGAAGTCCGTGCGTCGTAAAGAAGTAGCTGAAAAGATCAAAGTGGCTCTTTCGTTTGGTGACTTGTCGGAAAACAGCGAGTACGACGAAGCCAAAAACGAGCAGGCCATTATGGAAGCTCGGATTGCCGATATTGAAGTGATGCTGAAAAATGTTCGCCTGATTGATGAAAGCGAACTGCACAGTGGGAATATTCACATTGGCTCCACCGTAACGGTTGATATTGAACGGGCCAGCGGCACTACGGAAAAGACCTATAAGATTGTGGGCTCCAATGAAGCCAATCCCCGCGAAGGCCGTATTTCGGACGAATCGGCAGTGGGGAAAGCCCTGTTGGGTCACACCAAAGGGGACGTTGTGGAAGTGGAAGTACCGGCCGGTGTTGTGAAATACCACGTAAAGGAAATTGGCTAAACAAAGAGAATCATGATGAATGGAGCCAGAAAAAGAGGCACCCTATGCGCGTGCTTCTTTTTCTGGTTCTTATCGATATTGATCGGAGGATGAACAAGCAAGATGAGTGAACAGGTACAAACGACTACCGGGGCACAGGATATTAGCGAACTGAGCCGAATCCGCCGGGAAAAGCTTTTTGATATGCAGGCAAACGGCCATGATCCGTATCAGATTACCACGTATGACGTGGATGCCCATGCGCAAACTGTGATCGATACGTTTGACGACGAGGCAGAGGAACTGCGCCGGGTATCGCTGGCCGGACGTGTGATGAGCTGGCGGAATATGGGCGGCAGCTCGTTTATGGATCTGGTGGATAAAACGGGCCGCATTCAGGTATATGTCAAGAAAAACCTGCTGCCCGAAGGCATTTATGCCGATATGAAAAAACACCTGGATATTGGCGACATTGTAGGTGTGAAAGGCGAAGTGTTCCGTACCAAAATGGGCGAAGTGACCGTGCGGGCATCGGACTTTGTGATTTTGTCGAAAGGGTTGCTGCCGCTGCCCGAAAAGTTCCACGGCCTGAAGGATACGGATACCCGGTACCGTCAGCGGTATTTGGATTTGATCGTGAACCCGGAAGTGAAAGACACGTTCCTCAAGCGCAGCCGTATTATTACCGCCATTCGCCGGTATTTGGATGAAAAGGCGTTTTTGGAAGTGGAAACGCCGGTGCTGCATAATATTGCCGGTGGTGCTTCGGCCCGTCCGTTTATTACGCACCACAATACGCTGGACATCGACATGTACCTGCGTATTGCGCTGGAACTGCACCTGAAACGCCTGATTGTAGGCGGCTTTGAACGGGTGTATGAAATTGGCCGCGTGTTCCGTAATGAAGGGATGGATACGCGCCATAACCCCGAATTTACCGAGCTGGAACTGTACCAGGCCTATACCGATTATAACGGTATGATGGATATCACAGAAGATATGATCCGCACGGTGGCCTTGGAAGTACTGGGCACGGGCGAGGTGCCTTATGGCGACGTAACCGTGGACCTGATGAAGCCGTTTGCCCGGCTGTCCATGGTGGAAGCTGTCAAAAAGTATAGCGGTGTGGACTTTGACCAGGTGGAAACCTTGGACCAGGCCCGCGAACTGTGCCGCGAACATCATATTGAATTTGAAGAACGCCACAAGCGCGGCGATATTCTGAACCTGTTCTTTGAAGAATATGTGGAAGACAAACTGGTACAGCCCACGTTCATCACCAACCACCCCGTGGAAATTTCGCCGCTTGCTAAGCGCTGCCCGAACAATCCGGGTTATACGGAACGGTTTGAATTGTTTATTACGGGACGCGAGTTTGCCAATGCCTTCTCGGAACTGAATGATCCCATCGATCAGCGTCAGCGGTTTGAAGCCCAGGCGGCGTTGAAGGCTGCGGGCGATGATGAAGCATGCGATGTGGACGAAGATTTCCTCACGGCGCTGGAATACGGTCTGCCGCCGACAGGTGGTATGGGTATGGGCATTGACCGTCTGGTTATGCTGCTGACCAATGCACCTTCCATCCGTGATGTGCTGCTGTTCCCCACAATGAAACCCCTGGACTAAGCGAGTAGGATTTCGGAGGTTTATGGAGACTTACAGTATAGTTCGTCACCATTTTCATCTCCATTTATCACCACATAATCTCCGATTTTGTACTGGTAAATGTGTAAATCCTCATAACTAATCAAATATCATCATAGTTCTTTAAGAGAGACTCACTACCGAACAAGATAGTGGGTCTCTTTTTTTCGTTACGCCTGTCGATTGATTTCGGCAGGCTTTTTTTATTTTCGGAGGTGGAAATATGCAGAA
>CAJKJS010000051.1 GCA_905200265.1 uncultured Oscillospiraceae bacterium | reverse complement strand
ACCAGAAAAAGTGCAGCGGCATGGCACTT
Organism: uncultured Oscillospiraceae bacterium; assembly: GCA_905200265.1. Taxonomy (GTDB): domain Bacteria; phylum Bacillota; class Clostridia; order Oscillospirales; family Acutalibacteraceae; genus Heritagella. The sequence goes on along the minus strand of CAJKJS010000051.1, from coordinate 8,178 downwards.
GGTATCCATGATCGGTCATTTTCCAAAGGAGAACAGCCCGGCTTACCAAGGAAAACAATTCCTCAAAAGGGGAAAGTTTCCTAGGAAGCCGGGCTGTCCCATTTTTCCGTGGAACCTGCCCGAAAAGTAGCGCTTATGCGACAGGAAAAAGTGGATTTTCACTTTACAGAACGGGGAAAAAATGATACTATAAACCTATAACAGGGTGTATTGCGCCATTTTGTGTCTGCACCTTGTCGGACCGATTCGAAATGGTACCGCATGGCGGTAATGAAAATAGGTCCGGGCGTTCTTTGTTATTTTATTTTTCCGTAAAAGGAGGAAATACTTACCATGGTAGTAAGATCCAAGAAGAGTATGGATGGTAATACCGCTGCTGCGCATGTAGCGTATGCGTTTACCGAAGTAGCGGCTATTTACCCCATTACTCCGTCCAGCCCCATGGCTGACTATGTAGACCAGTGGTCTGCAGCCGGCCAGAAAAACATTTTCGGCAACACCGTGCATGTTATGGAAATGCAGTCGGAAGCCGGTGCCGCTGGTGCCGTGCACGGCTCTCTGGCCGCCGGTGCCCTGACCACCACCTTTACGGCTTCTCAGGGCCTGCTGCTGATGATCCCCAACATGTATAAAATCGCCGGCGAACTGCTGCCCAGCGTGTTCCATGTTTCCGCTCGCTGCGTAGCTAGCCATGCTCTGAACATTTTCGGCGATCACTCCGACGTGTATGCCTGCCGTCAGACCGGTTTTGCCATGCTGGCTGAAACCAACCCGCAGGAAGTTATGGACCTGGCTGCTGTTGCGCACCTGTCCGCGATTGAAGGCAAAGTGCCGTTCATCAACTTCTTCGATGGTTTCCGTACATCTCACGAAATCCAGAAGATCGACGTGTGGGATTACAAGGATCTGGCTGAAATGGTGGATTGGGATGCCATTCAGGCGTTCCGCGACCATGCGCTGAACCCCGAACATCCCGCTATGCGTGGTTCTCACGAAAACGGCGATATCTTCTTCCAGCATCGTGAAGCTTGCAACAAGTATTACACCGCCCTGCCGGCTGTGGTTGAAAAATACATGGACAAGGTTAACGAAAAGCTGGGCACGGATTACAAACTGTTCAACTACTATGGTGCACCGGATGCCGAACGCGTAATCGTAGCTATGGGCTCTATCTGCGACGTAGCAGAAGAAGTCATCGACTACCTCACCGCTAAGGGCGAAAAAGTCGGCCTGGTGAAAGTTCGCCTGTACCGTCCGTTCGTGGCTTCCAAGCTGCTGGAAGCGATCCCGGCTACGGCTAAGAAGATCGCTGTTCTGGACCGCACGAAGGAACCCGGCTCCCTGGGTGAACCGCTGTTCCTGGATGTTGTGGCTGCTCTGAGCGAAGGCGGCAACGATGCTAAAGTTATCGGCGGCCGTTATGGCCTGGGTTCCAAGGACACGCCTCCTGCGAGCATCTTCGCCGTATACGAAGAACTGGCAAAAGACGCTCCCAAGACCCGCTTCACCATCGGCATTGACGACGATGTGACGTACCTGTCCCTGGAAGAAAAACCCGCTCCCAACACGGCGGCTCCTGGCACCACGGAATGCAAATTCTGGGGCCTGGGCGGCGACGGTACCGTGGGTGCGAACAAGAACTCCACGAAGATCATCGGCGACCATACCGACAAGTACATTCAGGCTTACTTCCAGTATGACTCCAAGAAGACCGGCGGTGTGACGATTAGCCACCTGCGTTTCGGCGACAAGCCCATCAAGAGCCCCTACTACATCAACAAAGCGGACTTTGTGGCCTGCCACAATCCGTCCTATGTTATCAAGGGCTATAAGATGGTCAACGACGTGAAACCCGGCGGTATCTTCATGATCAACTGCCAGTGGAGCGACGAAGAACTGAATCAGCATATGCCCGCGGAAGCCAAGCGCTATATCGCGAACAACAACATTCAGCTCTACACCATCAACGCTATCGACAAGGCTATCGAGATCGGCATGGGCAAACGCACCAACACGATCCTGCAGTCTGCTTTCTTCGCGCTGGCTAACATTATGCCGAAGGACGACGCGATTCGTTACATGAAGGAAGCAGCTAAGAAGTCCTACTCCAAGAAGGGCGACGCCGTTGTTGAAATGAACTATAAGGCTATCGATGCTGGTGCCGACGCTCTGCATAAGGTGGACGTGCCTGCTGATTGGGCCAACGCTGTTGACGCGGCTGACGATCGTTGCCTGAAGGGCAATGCCGCTACCGTGAAGATGGTAAAAGAAATCATGGAACCCGTAGGCGCCATGAACGGCGACAGCCTGCCGGTATCCGCTTTCGTGGATCATGTGGACGGCCAGTTCGAACTGGGTGCTTCCGCTTACGAAAAGCGCGGCGTTGCTGTAACGGTTCCCACCTGGGATGCGCAGAAGTGCATTCAGTGCAACCAGTGCGCCTTCGTGTGTCCGCATGCCTGCCTGCGTCCGTTTGCTCTGACGGCGGCGGAAGTAGAAGCGGCACCCGCTCAGATCAAGGGCAAGAAGATGGTTGGCAAGGGCTGCGAAGACTATCAGTTCACCATGGCTGTTTCGCCTCTGGACTGCATGGGCTGCGGCGTGTGCGTAGGCGTGTGCCCGGTCAACGCTCTGGAAATGGTGCCGCTGGCTTCTCAGGAAGATCAGCAGCCCGTATTCGACTACTGCGTCGAAAACATCGACAAGAAGCCCGGCATGATGGCCGAAACCACCGTGAAGGGTTCGCAGTTCAACCAGCCGCTGCTTGAATTCTCCGGCAGCTGCGCAGGCTGTGCTGAAACGTCTTATGCTCGTCTGGTGACCCAGCTGTTCGGCGAAAGAATGTACATTTCCAACGCCACCGGTTGTTCCTCCATTTGGGGCGGCCCGGCTGCTACGTCTCCGTACACCCGCAATAAGCTGAGCGGTCACGGCCCGGCTTGGGCGAACTCCCTGTTCGAAGACAACGCCGAACACGGCTTTGGTATGTACCTGGGCCAGAAGGCTGTGCGTGACGCACTGGTCGCTCAGGTGAAAGAACTGGCTGAAAAGACCGAAAATGCAGAGAAGAAGGCAGCCTGCCAGGCTTACCTGGATACTCTGGAAGACGGCAAGAAGAACGGCCCCGCTGCGGAAGCTCTGGTGAAAGAACTGGAAAAAGATCCCGATTGCTCCTACAGCAAGGCTATCCTGCCCAAGAAAGCTTACCTGGCTAAGAAGTCCATCTGGATCTTCGGCGGCGACGGTTGGGCTTACGATATCGGCTTCGGCGGTCTGGACCATGTACTGGCTTCCGGCGAAGACGTGAATGTGTTCGTATTCGACACCGAAGTGTACTCCAACACCGGTGGACAGGCTTCTAAGGCCAGCCAGATCGGTCAGGTAGCACAGTTTGCTGCCGCCGGTAAGGCGATTGGCAAGAAGAGCCTGGCGGATATCGCGATCAGCTACGGCTACATCTATGTGGCTCAGGTGGCTATGGGTGCCGACCGCAACCAGACGCTGAAAGCGCTGGCTGAAGCCGAAGCCTATCATGGCCCGTCGCTGATCATCGGCTATGCTCCCTGCGAAATGCACGGCATTAAGGGCGGCATGACCAACTGCCAGAACGAAATGAAGAAGGCTGTGGATGCGGGTTACTGGAATATGTTCCGTTACAACCCCGCTCTGAAGGCTGAAGGCAAGAATCCCTTCATTCTGGACAGCAAGCCCGCTACCGCGAGCTACAAGGACTTCATCTCCGGCGAAACCCGTTACAGCCGTCTGGCTCGTTCCTTCCCGGATCGTGCGGCTGATCTGTTTGATAAAGCAGAAAAGCGCGCAGCCGAACGGTATGAACAGCTGGTTGAACGTGCCAAGGGTGAATAAGTTAGAATCCCCGCATAAAATTGGCGCCTGCCCCCCGAGGGTGGGCGCCTTTTTTACGGGGGAAATTTCTATGGGAAAAGCCCAGATGAAACATGAAAGGAGAAAGAAGGATGAATCGAAAGGTTCTGTTTATTGGTAACAGTCACAGCTATTTTAATGATATGCCTGAGGTTTTTGCCCGCCTGTGCGAAAAGGGGGCCGGTGTCAATGTGGATGCTGTTATGCTCACCCATCCCGGGATGACGCTGGGGTGGCATATGGAGCAGTACTACGAAGTGCGCTACAATTTGCTGTATGGCCACTATGATGACTGTGTCATTCAGCAGGGCGCCCATCCGTTTCCTGGGTACGGGGCGACGAAAGAGGCACTCGACCAACTATTGCCTTTGTGCCGGGCTGGGGGCGCCAGGCCGGTGCTTGCCATGACCTGGGCTGAAAAGCGGGCCCCGGAACACCAGGCGGCCATGACCGACGCCTTTTTGCGTTTGGGCAAGGAAAAGAACGTGCTGGTTTCGCCTATTGGTATGGTGTGGGAGAGTATGCGAAAGACGCATCCCGATTGCGAGCTGTTTTATACCGATGGCGAACATGCTTCTCCGTTGGGCGACTACCTGGTGGCCTGTACCCATTATGAAACCATTTTGGGGCAGAGCTGTCTGTCTTTACCGGCCGAGGGGATTGACTACCGGCAAGGGAGCGAAAAAGAACTGATCGATCCGAGCAAAGTAGCATGCACCTTCCCGGAAGAGGAAGCCCGGTGGGTACGTGAGGCTGTACATGAAGCGGTAAACCGCATAAAGTCGATTGTTTAAAAAAGAAAGGCATGCTCGATTTGGGCATGCCTTTCTTTTTTAGGAATCCGTAGGGTCAGGAGCCGTGCGTATGATATGCACCAAATGGGCAATACCGGGGATGCTTTCCCCTTGTTGACTGGATGTGGGAGACATCAAAGCCCCCGTGGCCAAAAACAAGATGTTCTTGAGGGACCCCTGCCGCATGGCGGGTAAAATAGTACTGCATAGCACACCGGCGGAACAACCGCATCCGGAGCCCCCAGCGTGCACATCCTGCTTATCCCGGTCAAATAACAAAAGTCCACAATCGTGATGGTTAGCCGGCATGGGAAATCCTTCCCGATACATGAGCTGCATGAATAAATCGGACCCTACAGCCCCCAAATCTCCCGTGAAAATACCGTCGTAATCCCCAGGTAAGGTGTGAGTATCCCGCAGGTATTGCGACAATGTCTGAGCGGCAGCAGGCGCCATGGCGGCCCCCATATTAGCGGCATCATGCACCCCCAGGTCTACGATGGAGCCAAAGCAGACGTGGGGGATTTGCAGGGCTTTTGGCTCAGTGGTAACGATGACACATCCGGCGGCCGTGGCAGTCCACTGAGCCGTAGGCGGACGCTGCCCGCCGTATTCCAGGGGCAGGCGGAATTGCCGTTCGGCACTGGCAAAGTGGGACGACGTAATCGCTGCCACCGGCGTAGCGGCTCCACAGGCGGTCAGTACACAGGCAAGCCCCAAAGACAGCGCCATGGTGGAACAGGCCCCGTAAAGCCCCAGAAACGGCAGTCCCAAGTCTCGCATGGCAAAGGTGGATGATATGCACTGGTTGAGTAGATCGCCCGCCAGGACCATTTGTAAGGCCTCTGGTCGTACATTTGCTTTTTGCAGAGCAAAACGAAGAGCCTGGCTTTGTAGAGCGCTTTCAGCCTTTTCGAAGCTGGGAGCTCCCAAAGTGGTGTCGTCGAAAACAGCATCAAAGTAAGGACCCAAAGGACCTTCGGCTTCCTTCTTTCCACCTACCGCCGCATAGCTGAGTATATTGGCTGGGGACGATAACTGTAACGTGTGACCCATACGTCGAATCATAAAATGGCTCCTTTCCCCTTTACATCAAATAGGAAATGCTCCACAGCACCAGCCCATACAGCACACTGGCAGAAATACCGTACACCAGTACAGGTCCGGCAATGGAGAACATTTTGGCTCCGGCCCCAGCAATAAATCCTTCTGCTTGTGTCAAGTAAACCCTAAAAGATTTTTTTATTTTCCTGTCGAAATCCGGCAGGTACTCTTTTTTCTATATTACGAAGCAAGCCCCGGAATACATTCTCCGATTATATCTGTCAGATACTTGCTTTTTAGTCCAATCTCAATTCGCCCACCTTCAAATACTTGTACTTTATCTATCAGTCGGCTTATCACCTCAGGGCGATACTCGGTCAAAGCCTGAATCTGTTCCGCATCCTGCCCTGCAAGAGCAAGTGCTTTTTGTTTTTGAATACACTCATTTAATACCACATTCTTTTCTGCGATTTTCTGTTGAAGCCTTTCGTCTTCAGCTTTATTATCAGACTGAATTTTGACGAAGCGTTCTCTGCTTATATGCCCATTCCTATACTCCTCATATAGAGAGCTTTTTCCATTCGCAATTTGCCTGCGCCTGCGTTCCATATCTGCGATCAGCCTTTCAAGCTGCGCTTGTTCTGTGACATCATATTTTTTCTCAAACTTAGACTTGTCCAACAGAATTCGTGCGATTGCCTGCACAACACTCAGCGTCTTGTCCTGGAGTACTTCCATACTTTCGTGGATAGCGGCACATTCCGCTTTGTTTTGACTGGATGCCTTCAAACAAAATAGGTGTGTATCAATCGCAGGTGCTTTCTGCAGCTTCCTTCCACAATAACCGCAAACAAATAAATTGCCGGCTCTGTTACCGGAAGTATTCATATTAACTGTTTTGATTCGAGAAGACAGCGAGACAGCGGCTGCCTGAAACTTTTCTTCTGAAATAATCGCCTCATGAGTATTTTCCACGACAATCCACTGCTCACGAGGAAGGGCCCGGCTTTTATTGGTTCGTATTCCCACCATCTCTCGTGTATTGGAAATCATCTTTCCCGTATATCTTTCATCACTGAGAATTTTACGGATCGTGGAAGCAAGCCAAATACTCTCCCCATCCACCACTCTGCCGTTATAGAACATTCCATTTTGAAGTTTGTACTGTCGCGGCGATGGAATCTTTTGATCGTTTAGGTGCTGAGCTATGCTTTTGGTACTTTGCCCTGCGATACACAAATCAAATATTCTGACAACTACTTGCCGGACATTCTCATCCACAATCAGCTTACGCTTATCAATTGGGTCAAGTTGATATCCGTAAAAGGCGTGGCCGCAGGAATGGTAAAATCCCTGCTTTCGCCGGGCCTGATTCGCACTTCGTATTTTCAGCGAAAGATCCTTACTATACATTCCATTGACGAGGTTGCGGATTGCCAGTTCCAGACCGCCGGTCGTCCCGACATAATCATTCGTATCGAAATTATCATTGACGGAAATAAAGCGTGTTCCGAACAGGGGAAACAATAATTCCAAGTACCCGCCGACCTCTAAATGGTCTCGTCCGAACCGTGAAAGGTCTTTTACCATAACCGTATCAATTTCTCGGTTACGCAGCATTTCAATCATTCTCGTGAATTGCGGGCGATCAAAGTTTGTGCCGCTGAAACCATCATCACAAAACTCAATAATCTGGTATTTCTTTAGATCCGGATGGCTCTCATAATAGTTCATCAACAATTTTCTTTGGTTGGTAATACTATTACTTTCCTTTTTATCCGCCGAGCCTTTTAGGTCTCCGTCTTCCATTGACAGACGGATATAGAATGCGAGCGTCTTATCCGGCATATTTGTTCACCTCCTTTTTTCGCATTGCTGCCCAAAGCAAAACTTCTTCCAATTCATCGCGGAAATTGAATTCAATTTCTGCTCGGCCATCGTTATAGAGCGTCAGCTTGTTTACAAATGCTTCGACCATCTTTCTGTCCAAAGTTTTTTGATCCTTAAAGTCGGCAACAAGCTTTGCCCAATGTTCACCGCCCAAGTATTCCGGATCATATTTGCGGGATTCCTTTTTTATTTCTGAAAGGAAGATCCGCAATTCATCAGCTTTTTGTGCATATTCTTGTCCCATAGCCACATAGTCTTCTGCGGTAATCGTGCCTTCCGCATAATCTTCGTATAAAGCCGCTTTCAGTTCCATATAGCGGTCTATCTGTCGCTGCAGGTTGTTAATCTGTTCTTTGTACACTTTATAGCGGACTTGGCTGGTATTTTTCTTGTTGAGCTCCGCAATGATACTTTTGGCATCTAAGTACAGAGCCATCTGATTTTGGATCAGTGTGTGAACCATTGATTCCAGCTGCTCACTTTTAACAGCCTTCTTACTGCAATATTGGCTGTTGTAGTGTTCGTGAATCATACCGCAATACCAGTAACTTACTCTCCCGTGATT
>CAJKJS010000050.1 GCA_905200265.1 uncultured Oscillospiraceae bacterium | reverse complement strand
GAAACGAAATTGTCTGTGGGGCGGGGGCTTCGCTGGCTTCGGTCTGCTCCTTTGCCCGGGAACACGGGCTCAGCGGGCTGGAATTTGCCTGGGGCATTCCGGGCAGTGCCGGTGGTGCTGCCTATATGAACGCCGGGGCTTATAAAGGTGAAATGCACGATGTCCTCATAGCGGTGCGGTATATGACGCCTGATGGCCAAATTGGCGAATACCATGGGGAAGAATTGCAGCTTTCCTACCGGCACAGTGTGTTTACCGATACCCAGTATGTCATTTTGGCGTTGCGGTTATCGTTACACCCCGGAGATCCGACCCAGATCGGAGCCCGTATGGATCATCTGATGAAATTGCGCTGCGAAAAGCAGCCGTATGATTTACCCAGTTCCGGCAGTACGTTCAAACGGCCGGAAGGGTATTTTGCGGCGGCTCTCATTGAGCAATGCGGATTAAAAGGCCTGCGGGTGGGCGGAGCCCAGGTAAGCCCCAAACATTCCGGATTTGTTGTCAATGATGAAAACGGAACGTGCGATGATGTGCTAAGTGTGATCCGCCTTGTGCAGGAGAAAGTAAAAGAGCAAACCGGTGTACAACTGGAATGCGAAGTGCGCCTATTGGGACGCTAAAAGACGGTAGGGGAAAGGAAGAGAGACATGGAATTTATTGTGGTAACCGGACTGTCCGGGGCAGGAAAAACAAGAGCCATGCATGCCATGGAAGATATTGGTTTTTTCTGCGTTGATAATCTGCCCGCGAGACTCATTCCCACGATTTACGATTTGTGCAGCCAAACCAAAACGGAAAAAGTTGCCGTCGTGACGGATATTCGAGCCGGTGAGCTTTTTAGCGATCTGATGCAGGTTTTGGAAGAAATGCGGGCTTCCCACTGCGAATTCCGTGTACTGTTCCTGGATGCTACCGACCGGGTGCTGATTAACCGTTTTCAGGAAACTCGCCGGCGGCATCCGCTGGCCGATCGGTACCAGGGGTCGCTGGAAGAAGCGGTAGCCCTGGAGAGGGACATGCTTCGCCCCTTGCGGGCTTGTGCCGATTACGTGGTGGATACCACCTTGCTAACGACGGCACAGCTCAAACAACGCATGAGCAACCTGTTTTTGGGGGATGTCAGCGATGCTTTGTCGATCCATTGTATGAGTTTTGGGTTTAAACACGGGCTTCCCACAGAATCGGACTTGCTATTCGATGTGCGTTGTCTGCCAAACCCCTATTACGTAGAAGAACTGCGGCCATTAACAGGACTGGATGAACCGGTGCGGGATTATGTCATGCGCTGGCCGGAAACCCAGGGCTTTTTGACCCGGCTGCTGGATTTAGTCGACTACATGCTGCCGCTTTATTGTTCGGAAGGAAAGAGTCAGCTGGTAATTGCCATTGGCTGCACCGGCGGGCATCACCGTTCGGTCGCGATTGCTCAGCACCTGTACGCCCACCTGGTGGAAAAAGGCCAGCGGGTGAGTGTGCAGCACCGCGATATTCGTAAATAACGAAAGGAAGAAGAATCTGTGTCGTTTGCCAGCCATGCCAAAAAAGAAATCGGCCGCATCCTACCGCAAAAGGAGTGCTGCCGCCGTGCCGAATGTTTTGGCATGGTGTTGTTTACCCATGTGTTTTCGCTCAAACCCGGCAGCTATGTGTCGGAAAACAGCGAAGTCGTTCACCGCATGGCCCAGTTTTTGGGGGAAGTATGCGGAGTGATGTGCGAAATCAAAACCAACATGCGCCGCGGTGGGTCATCGGTCTTAACCGTGCCGGGGGACGATCAGCGCGCGCGCATGCTGGATACCTTTGGCTATACAGGGAAAGAAGTCAATTTGCGGCTGAACCGGGCCGTGCTGGAAAATGAATGCTGTACCCAAGCGTTTATCCGGGGGGCCTTTTTGTCCTGTGGTACGGTAACGGACCCGCAAAAAGATTATCATTTGGAATTTGCGGCCTTTTACCGCAAACTGGCGGGGGATTTGGCTGCTTTATTGCGGGAAGCCGAGCCTCTGTCTTTGCAGATTAACCAGACGGAACGGAAAGGGTCCCAGGTCGTTTACTTAAAAAGCAGCGAAGAAATTGCCGATTTGCTCACCTATATGGGGGCTCCCACAGCGTCGATGGAACTCATGCAGCAGAAAATGCGCAAACAGGTGCGCAACGATATAAACCGTAAAGCCAATTTTGAAACGGCCAACCTGGATAAAACCATGTCCGCATCCGCTAGGCAAGTGGCCGCTTTTCAGCTTTTGCTGAAAAAAGTATCTCTCGAAACATTGCCGGACGATTTGCGAGAGGTGTTACAGCTGCGGCTGAGCGAACCGGAAATGAGTTTGCGTGCCATGGGGGAAAGGCTTTCCCTCACGCGCAGCGGGGTGAACCACCGGCTGCGGCGGCTGATGGAGCTGGCTGAAAAAGTCGGGAAGGAGGAAAAAGCATGAGCTTTGTCCATTTGCATTTACACACGGAATACAGTTTGCTCGACGGTGCCTGCCGGATTGAAAAACTGTTTGACCGGCTGAAAGAATTGGGACAAAATAGTGTCGCCATTACCGACCACGGCGTTATGTACGGCGCCGTGGATTTTTATAAACAGGCGAAGGGCCACGGCATTCATCCGGTTATTGGGTGCGAAGTGTATGTGGCTACTCGGTCCCGGTTCGATAAAGTGTTTGAACTTGACGGAGAATACCGCCACCTGGTGCTGTTGTGTGAAAACCAAAAAGGGTACCAAAACCTGATTGCCATGGTATCCAAAGCCTGGACCGAAGGGTTTTACCGCAAACCCCGGGTGGACTGGGACTTACTGGAGCAGCACCATGAAGGACTCATTGCGCTTTCGGCGTGCCTGGCTGGGGAGATTCCAAGACAGCTGTCGGCGGGGGATTACGCAGGTGCGAAAGAAACCGCCTTGCGTTTGCAGAAAATTTTCGGGGACGATCATTTTTATCTGGAATTACAGGATCACGGCATAGCCGAACAGCGCAACGTCAATAGCGGTCTGATACGTCTTTCCCGGGAAACGGAGATTCCACTGGTGGCGACCAATGACTGCCACTATCTGCAAAAAGAAGACAGCCGCATGCACAAAGTGCTTTTGTGTATTCAAACAAACCATACGGTGGAAGACCCCGACGCCATGGAATTCGGGACTGAAGAATTTTACGTAAAATCCGAAGAGGAAATGAGCGCGCTGTTCCCCGAATGTCCCGAAGCCATTGACAATACCCAACGAATTGCCGACCGGTGCCAGGTGGAATTTGAATTTGGCCATACGAAATTGCCGCGTTTTGAGCCTCCTACCGGAGAAGAAAACGTGGCGTATTTCCATCGGTTGTGTGAAGAAGGACTGCGCCGGCATTATGGGGAGACGCCGCCCCCGGCGGTTCGCGAGCGCCTGACATATGAAATGGGCGTTATTGAACAGATGGGGTATGTGAACTACTACCTGATTGTGGATGACTTTGTGCGCCATGCCAAATCCATTCATCTGCCGGTAGGGCCCGGGCGGGGAAGCGGCGCCGGAAGTTTGGCGGCTTACTGTATGGGGATCACCGGTATTGACCCCATCCGGTACGACTTGCTGTTTGAACGGTTCCTCAACCCGGAACGGGTGAGTATGCCCGACTTTGATATTGATTTTAGTGACGAACGCCGCCAGGAAATGATCGATTACGTAGTAGAAAAGTACGGCAGTGATCATGTGGCGCAGATTGTCACATTCGGTACTATGGCCGCCCGGGGTGCCATTCGCGATGTGGGACGGGCCCTGAATATTCCCTACGGTACGGTGGATGCCGTGGCGAAAATGGTGCCCATGGAACTGAATATGACCCTTGACCACGCGTTTTCTGTCAGCCGCGCTTTGCGGGAACGCTATGAAGAAGATCCCACCATTCACGAACTGCTGGATATGGCCCGCAAAATTGAGGGTATGCCGCGGCACAGTTCTACCCATGCCGCCGGTGTGGTAATTACCGACCGGCCGGTGATGGAGTATGTGCCCCTGAGCTGTAACGATGAAGCGGTCGTCACCCAGTATACCATGACCACCCTGGAAGAACTGGGCCTTTTGAAAATGGATTTTCTTGGGCTGCGCAACCTGTCGGTCATGGATCATGCGGTGGAGGATATTCACAAGCGAGAACCGGATTTTTCGCTTTCCTCCATTCCGTTTGACGATCCGAATGTGTATGACATGCTCACCAGTGGGGCGACCGAAGGGGTGTTCCAGTTTGAATCCCCCGGCATGAAGCGGGTGATTATGAACCTGCGCCCGGATTCCCTGGAAGACCTGATTGCGGTGATTTCCCTGTACCGGCCCGGCCCTATGAAGTTTATTCCCACCTATGTGGAAAACCGCCATCACCCGGAGAAAGTGACATACCGCCATCCACGGCTGGAAAAAATCCTGAAAGTGACGTATGGCTGCATTGTTTACCAGGAACAGGTTATGCAGATTTTCCGGGAACTGGCCGGGTACTCTCTGGGGCGCGCCGATGTGGTGCGCCGGGCGATGTCCAAAAAGAAGAAGAAAGTCATGGAGCAGGAAAAGGAAATCTTCCTTCATGGGCTCACCGACGAAGAGGGACATGTGCTGGTAGAAGGCTGCGGGAGGCGCGGCGTGCCGGAAGATGTGGCGCTGGCGATCTTTTCCGAAATGGAAAGTTTTGCTTCCTATGCGTTTAATAAATCTCATGCAGCGGCCTACGCTACCGTTTCGTATCAGACGGCCTATTTAAAATACCACTATCCTCGGGAATATTTGGCGGCGCTACTGACCAGTGTGCTGGAAAATACGGGCAAAGTAGCGGAGTATATTTCGGAATGCAGCCGTTTGTCCATTCGGGTGCTGCCGCCCCATGTAAATGAAAGCCGGTGGGGGTTCACTGTGGTAGGGTCCAACATTCGGTATGGGCTGCAAGCCGTGAAAAACCTGGGGGCAGGGTTCTTGCAGCGGCTGGTCCGGGAACGGGAGCAGAACGGGCCGTACACGTCTTTTGTGGACTTTTGCCGCCGGTTATATGGGACGGAACTGAACCGCCGGGCGCTGGAAAGTTTGATTCAGTGCGGGGCGCTGGATGATTTGGGGCACAACCGCCGGGAAATGCTCACAGGGGCCGGGGCTCTTTTAGAGCAACTGGAAGCGGACCGCCGAAAAAATGTAGATGGACAGTTGGGCTTTTTCGATGCACTGGGGCAGGAAGGGGAACCCGGTGTCGAAGCGTTCGAATTGCCACGGCTGCCGGAATTTCCGGCAGCGGACCTGTTGCGTATGGAAAAAGAAGTCACCGGGATGTTCATCAGCGGGCATCCGCTGGCGGCCTATTAAGCCCGGTATCAAAACCGGGAAGCAGCGCGGTTAGCCGATTTACAGGTGGAAGAGGGCGAAACGCCGCTATACAAAGATAATCAACCCGTTTGTGTGCTGGGGCTGGTGTCGAGCGTCAAACAGAAGGTGACAAAATCCAACGCCACGATGGCCTTTGTGACGCTGGAAGACGTATCAGGCCATGTGGAAGTGCTGGTATTTCCCCAGGTATATAGCCGGTATTCCTCCCTTTTGCAGGAAGGGGCCATTGTGTGCCTGCGGGGCAAACTCAGTTTAACAGAGGAAAAAGAAGCGAAAATTCTGTGTGACGGCGTGTGGGAAGCCCCCAAAGAAGGGGAGCCCATGCCGGGGATAGGAAGGATAGGCGAACCGGTTGCTCTCAAAAGCGTACAACCGGACCAGCCACTCGCGGCTTCCCGCAGCAACCGGTGGGGACTTTATTTAAAATTCCCCTCCCGCGACTGTGCTGTTTACAAAAAAGCCCTGCAATATACCGCCATCTTTGATGGCCCGGCGCCGCTTTACCTCTATTTTGAGGACGAAAAAAAGCTGGTACGGGCTCCGTCTTCCCTGTATGTGGAAGAGAACGAAATCCTCCTGCGGGAACTCAGGCGCCTGCTGGGGGAAAAGAACGTAGCGGTGCGTACATGAATGGGCGCCAAAATGCATTTTGACGGGAAGCTGCGTATTCTTTGTGCAAATTTCGGCAGGATGGCTTGATTATTGCGGAAAGATTCATTATAATAATATAAAGTTACTTCCCAAAAGGATATTGATAAAAGGTAGGAGGATGTCTTCCCATGAGCAAGAAAATAGCAGTTCTTACCAGCGGCGGCGATGCGCCCGGCATGAATGCAGTTGTTCGTTCCGTGGTTCGCGCCGGCATTGATGCAGGGCTTGATGTATTTGGTATTCGCAAAGGTTACAATGGTCTGTTGACCGGGGACATTGTTCCCATGTCGCTGCGTTCTGTTACCGATATCATTCATCGCGGCGGCACCATTTTGTACACGGCCCGTAGTCCGCGTTTCAATTCTCCCGAAGGGGTTAAGGCAGCGGCCGATCAATGTCGTGCAATGGGTATTGACGGCGTTGTGGTTGTCGGCGGCGACGGTTCGTTCCGCGGCGCACGGGATCTGACCAATGCAGGTATCCCCTGTATTGCCATTCCCGGTACCATTGATAACGACATCGCCAGTTCCGAATACACGGTTGGGTATGATACCGCTATGAACACCGCGATGGAAATGGTGGACCGTCTGCGCGATACATCGGCTTCTCACAACCGTTGCAGTGTGGTGGAAGTTATGGGCCGCCGGTGCGGGGATATCGCCCTGAATACCGGTATTGCCGTAGGGGCTACCGCCATTCTGGTACCGGAAGTTCCGTACGACTTCCAGCGCGATGTGGTTGACCGCATTCGTCACACCCAGAGCACCGGCCGTCAGCACTTCATCATTGTGGTGGCAGAAGGCTGCTCCAGTGTAGCAGGCAATGATATTAACGAAATGGCTCGCCGCATTCAGGAAGCCACGGGCGTCGAAACGCGTGCGACTGTTCTTGGCCATGTACAGCGCGGTGGTTCTCCCACATTGCGGGACCGTGTGGTGGCCAGCCAGATGGGTTGCCATGCTGTGGATCTGTTGATGGAAGGCAAGAGCAACCGTGTTGTGGTCATGCAGAAGGGCCTGATCACCGATTTCGACATTACCGAAGCGCTCAACATGCCGCGTACGTTTGACTATAAACTTTACAACGACGCCATGCGTATTTCGATTTGATCTTACAAACAAAACCCTCTCTACCGGCAGGTAGAGGGGGTTTTTTACAAATACCGCGAAAATTTTTGAAAATATTGCAAAAACCTTTTACAAAAGCCTTTTTTCACGCGAAATTTTACATAGATTTTACATAGCGTATCTTTTACTTTTACAGCACACCCTTATACTGGCGGCGAAAGAGAGTGTGAGAGAGAGTATGTTAACAAATGTGTTGTCCTTTATTCTTGGGCTGGCTTTGTTCCTGTTCGGTATGCACGAAATGGGAAAAGGCCTTACTGCGGCATCGGGTGGTAAGCTGGAAAAAATTCTGGCGAAACTGACCAGTACGCCTATTCGTGGTGTGCTGCTTGGGGCCGCGGTAACGGCTATCATCCAGTCTTCGTCGGCCACTACGGTTATGGTGGTTGGGTTCGTAAACTCCGGAATCATGCAGCTGCGTCAGGCAGTGGGTGTGATTATGGGTGCCAATATCGGTACCACGGCAACTTCCTGGATTTTGAGTTTGACGGGAATCGAGGGTGACAACCTGTTCCTGGAACTGTGCAAACCGACTTCGTTTTCTCCTGTTCTGGCCGTCATCGGTGTGGCGCTTGTCATGTTTGCCAAACGGGAAAGACGGCAAAGCGTTGGTTCTATCCTGGTAGGCTTTGCTGTTCTGATGACCGGCATGAGCATGATGAGCGATGCGGTATCCCCGCTGAAAGACGTGCCGGAATTTACCAGCATGCTCACACTATTTAGCAACCCGTTCTTCGGTGTGCTGGCTGGTACGCTGCTAACCGCTATTATTCAGTCCTCGTCGGCATCTGTGGGTATTTTACAGGCTTTGTGCTCCACGGGTATGGTTACCTACAGCACTGCGCTGCCCATTGTCATGGGCCAGAACATTGGTACCTGTGTAACGGCACTGCTTTCGTCGGTAGGCGCCAGCAAAAATGCCCGGCGGGCCGCTTTTGTACACCTGTACTTTAACTTAATCGGCACCGTGGTGTTTATGGCAATTGTGTATACGGTCAATTTTGTTTCGCCGCTTGCTTTCTTTGGCGAACAGGCGGATGCATTGGGAATTGCTATCCTTCATAGTGTTTTCAATGTGTTTACAACCTTGTTGCTGCTGCCGTTCAACCGTCAGCTGGAAAAGCTGGCCTGCTTTACCGTACCGGAACGT
>CAJKJS010000049.1 GCA_905200265.1 uncultured Oscillospiraceae bacterium | reverse complement strand
TGGGATGTCAGAAAAATCTTTGCATTCTGCCCCTGAAAAACAGAAAACAAAGTTGTGTAAACAGGGGAAAATCAAAGGTTACGGTTCGATCACGAACGTATGGATCGTATGGGCGGGAATGATTTCTGTAAAGCTCTCATCCCCCAGGGTGAAGGTAAACGGGCGGTCTTCGTTCATGCTGCTGCCCATGACCAAAACCAGGGTGCCGTCGGGGTTTTCAAAAGCAACCGTGTTGGCGGCCCAGCGGCCCTGTACCGGACAGTACCGGGCGCCCTTCTTCACAAAATGAGAGAAGTGCTTCATCAAATAGTATTCCGGTTGCAGCGTTAATTTGCCTTCTTCACTGACGGTAACGAGGGAATTTTGACGCCAACCCCAAGTGGAGATACCGCCTTCCATCAAGGCCATGTTCCAGTAGACATACCGTTCGGCTCCCACACGGAAGTACCGCCACATCTGCCGGAAGATGTATTCCATCTGCGGCCAATCGTTCAGGCTGTCGCCGCATTCGCTTTCCGTCTGCATGACACGCATTTCCGGGTAAGCGGCCAGAATTTCGTCAATCTGGTGCTTGCCGCCCCACTGAACACCTACCCCGGTAATATACCGGCGGGCTTCATCGTCGGACAAAATGGTATTGGCAAACTGGTCAAAATAGTCGCAGTCCGGGCTGTTTCCCGGGCCGGGCCAGCGGATATCGGTAAACGGGCCATTGATTGTGCCCAGCCAGATTTCGGCTTTTTTCGGAGCTTTTTCCATTTCAGGTCCTAAGTATCCTTTAATGAAATCCCGCATGTCGCAACCATACCACAGGCAGCTGGGGAATTTCTGGTCGGCCATGGGTTCGTTTTGCACATGCACCATGGAAACATCGACGCCTTCTTTGTCGTAGGCTTCCACAAACCGGCAGAAGTATTTGGCGTAGGCCGACAGTACCGCCGGTTCCATACGGATACGGCCAAAGTTGTAGGCCTTTTTCGTTTTCATCCAAACAGGCGGGCTCCAGGGCGACGCGAACAACGTCAGCTGCGGGCAGCTTTTCTGGGCTTCGTGAATGTAGGGCAGGGTATACTTTTTATCACGTTCAATGGAAAAATGGCTTAAATCATAATCGTCTTCTTCCGACTCGTCGCAGCTGTACCACGAAAGGCTGAAGTCATTGGCGCCAATGGATACACGGCCGCAAGTAAATCCACATCCTTCCGGCGAAAACAGGTCGCGCATGAAAGCTTCCCGGTCTTCTTTGGAAGCGCGCTGCAGCGCATCCCATCCAAGTTCGTTAAAACAGCCGCCAAATCCCAAGATTTCCTGCTTTTTTTCACCCGTTAACGAAAGCGTTTGAGTGGTGGCAGGGCGCACGGTAACCGGTTGTTCCACAAAGCGCTGGGTTTCGCTGGTGGCAATATGGCGGATTTTCATCAGGCATCCTCCTCGTAAGTTTGGTGCCAGCTAGAGAAACCAGCCAGCACCAAAATAGACAGTTTCAATAGAACACAGTAAATTATACCAGATAAATGTAGGAGACTACAGGGGCTGAATCATGGAAAATAAGGAAAAAACACAGGAAATTCTCCAAAAGATCAATTAGATCTGCCCCACCCATTCGCTGTGGCGGCCATCCCGCAAAAAGACCGGAATTACCGAAAGTGGTGCATCGGCCGTGATGGTCTGCCCGCCCTCAAATTCGCGGCCCGTGTGCAGTTCCGTCCAGCGGGCACCCTTCGGAAGGTAAACCGAACGGCTTGTGGCCCCTTCATACATGACCGGCGCGACCAGAACATCGGGCCCAAACAGGTAGGTTTCTTCGGCTTCCCAGCAGGCGGGATCATCGGGGAATTCATAGAACAGCGTGCGCATAACGGGGGAGCCTTTTTCGTGGGCCTCTTGCATCAGGGAACGGGTATAATCCCGCATGGTTTCCCGCAGCATCATGTACCGCCGCAAAATTTCGTACACGTCATCGCCAAAGCTCCACACTTCGTTGTCAGAACCGGTATGGCAGTTTTGCAGCCCATCGCTGCCGTTAATCATGGTGTCGGGCAAACGGTCGCCGTGCAGCCGCATAACCGGGCAGAAAGCACCGTATTGGAACCAGCGGACCAGCAGTTCCCGGAACGCAGGCGACGTGGAATCGCCGCCGGAGAAACCACCGATGTCGGTTGTCCACCACGGAATACCGCACAGCCCCATGTGCAGCCCGGCACACAGCTGGCTGCGGAAGTCTTCAAAGGTGGAATGTACGTCGCCGCTCCATACCAGAGCGCCGTACCGCTGGCTGCCGGCCCAGGCACAGCGTACCAGGTTGACAATCTTTTCCTGGCCTTCCTGCTTCATGCCGTCATAGAACAGGCGGGAGTACATTTGCGGATAGACGTTGCCGATTTGTACGTTGGAACCGATCTTGTAGCGATAGTTGTCAAATTCGTACACGCCGTATTCCGGTTCGGCTTCATCCAGCCAAAACAGGCTGACACCGTTGTCGTAATAATTCTGCTTGCACTTTTTCCATACGAAATCCCGGGTTTCGGGGTTGGTAGCATCCAGGAACAGGCTGTCGCCGCCAAACTGCATAGAGACTTTGACCCCATATTCCGCCTGAATGAGCAGCCCTTTTTCCTTCATTTCCTGGAAGTTTTCACTGCGCAGATCGATTTGCGGCCAGATGGACACCATGAGCGCGACGCCCAGTTCTTTCAGTTCTTGGCACATGGCTTTGGGATCAGGGAAGAATTTTTCGTCAAAGCGGAAGTCGCCCATACGCGGCCAGTGGAAAAAGTCGATGACAATCACATCCAGCGGCAATCCCCGGCGTTTGTATTCCCGGGCGACTTGCAGGACCTGTTCCTGATTCCAGTAGCGCAATTTGCACTGCCAGAAACCAAGGCCATATTCGGGCATCATGGGCACGGTGCCGGTGGCTTTGGCATAGGCTTCTTCAATTTCTGCAGGGGTGTCGCCGGCCGTTACCCAGTAATCCAGCTGTTTCGTGCTTTGGGCCACCCATTCGGTACGGTTACGGCAGAAGGAGGCGCGGCCGATCGCCGGGTTGTGCCACAAGAAACCGTACCCGCGGCTGGAAAGTACGAACGGCACGCTGGCTTGGGAATTGCGGTGGGCCAGCTCGAACGTGCAGTTTTTAATATTCATCACAGCCTGCTGGTATTGGCCCATGCCATAGAGTTTTTCATTCGGATCGCTAAGGAAGGAAGCGGTCAGCTCATAGTCGCCGCCCAAAATGGGTTTAAACCGCCGGGCGTACAGATTGAGAGCGCCGTGCCATCCTAGTTCCCGGAACAACTCTTTGCCATCCTGATTTTCATAGGCGATTTCGCACAGACCGCCTTCGTTCTGGGTGAGAACGGCGCGCAGTTTTCCGTTTTGAATGGTGGCACCGTTTTCCTCCACGTGAATAACCGGTGTGCAGGGAGCGGGAGGGAGCAGGGCATAGTCGGTGTCGAGAATCGTTCCCATTTTGACAGCCCGCACCCGCAGGCTGTTTTCCCCCCAGGGTTCCACCTGTACGATTTCGCCATTAAAACGGGCGATCAGGGCACATCCTTTTTGTTCGAACATACTCATGCGTTTTCTTCCTTTCATATGTGAAGTAGAGTAGCAAATGGCTTTCACCGTTTTTTATAAAGAACCCTTTAAAAAGGGTTCGCATACCGAGATAGAGGGAGCATGCAATGACATGCGAATGCGAAACGTTTCTTCGGGGTATAAGTCGTGAAGAGCCAGACGAATCTCTTCTTCACTGGTGGTAAGACCGAAGGGAACCGCTGCGACGATGGTCTCTTGTCCATTCATCGGTTCGATGGTCGCTGCCTTTCGGCCGGTAAATACGGAAAGGGGTGTACGAATCCCCATGACGAGCAACCGTTGCCGGGAACCGTCCGGCAGCGAGATATACCCCATGTTCCAGGAAGAAGCACCCGTTTCACAGCAGGTATTTGACCCGGCGGGACGGTCAATCACGCCGGACACTTCCCCCGGAGCTTTTAAAGGCGGTACCGGACACCGTTGACGGACTAATCCTGTGATCAGCCGCGTGATAGACGAAACCAGAATGACCCCCAGGGCCATGGCACCCGCCACGCCCAGGGTTTCCAATAATTTTTCCAAAAAAAGATCGGGCTCACCGGAAACGGCATATTTCATGCTGTAGTAGATACCGGCGCCGGGAACCAGCGAGAATAATCCCGTAATGAGGAAAATTGTCACCGGGGCTTTGCGCAGCCGCGCCATGATTTCACTATACAGCGCCGCAGCCAACGTGCCGAAAAAACTGCGCATGGCAACTCCCAAACTGACAGGAGTGAGCAGGTATACTGCCAAAGCGACACAGCCGCCAATGTTGGCCCATAGCAGGGTGCGGCGGCGTACGTTGTTGCTCATGGAAAAACCAAGACAACCAAATAAGCAGCAAGCCATAGCGAGGGAAAAAGGTAAGTTATCCATGTTTTAAAAGCCACCTCCCATAAGGAGTGCAGCGCCCACAGCGCCTAAAGCAATGCTGACGGCGGTGAGAATCACATCGGATAGTTTACTTACACCGGCCGTTAGGTCCCCGGCCATGACATCGCGGATACAATTTGTCAGGGCGAGCCCCGGTACTAAATTCATCAGGACACCGATGATAATGGCATCACTGTGGATAGAAGGGGATAAAAGGGAAAAAGACATGGAGATAGCCCCAATGCAAAAACTTTCCAGTAGCAAGTTAAAGTAGGCGTTCACATGCAGCCGTCCAAGGGGAAAAGACAGGAGTGCGACCAGTACAGCCGGGATAATGGACAGAGCCGATTCCAGAAATCCCCCGCCAAACAACATGGTAAAACCAGCGGATACCAACGCCCAGGCGGCACATGTCTGCCAGGAATTATAAACGGGCATGGAGAGAATGCGGTCGATTTCCCGGTCGATGGTATCAAAATCCGGTTTTAACAGGCATATCCGGCGGCATAGATCACTCAGGGCCATCATACGGGATAAATTGGTGCAGTGACTACTGACGCGTACACACCGGGTAGCGGTTCTTCCGCCGGGTAAACTGACCGAAGCGATCACGGTGGTGGGCACACAGTACACCTGAGATTCACTGGCACAGTACGCCAGATGAATGCGGTGCACGGAATCTTCCACCCGGTAAATTTCAGCTCCACTTTGCAGCATCAGCACACCAATGCGCATGCTGACAGTGAGCAGGCGGTTCATATAGGTATCCAATACGTTTTGACTCCTTTTAGCAAACATTTACAAAATAAAAACATCACTCTATTTGAAAAAGAGAAACGGTTTCTTTCAGTATAACAAGCCCGTTTTTTAAGTGCAAGAATCTTTCGGGGAATTTTCCTATAGAGAATACGAAAAAAGGGCATTGCATTCGAGAAACGAAAAGCATATAATCTAAGTTGTATGGACTAGAAAGTCAAAGTTGTACGAAAAAGGGAAAGATACCGAAGTCGATTCGGTTATGGAAGGTAGGCGAGAGGACATGAGCAACCATCCGAAACAGGGTGCAAAATATCAGATTTTGATGGAGCATATTCGAAAAGATATCAGTGAAGGACGGTACAAAACCGGTGATAAGCTGATGAGTGAAAACCAGCTGTCGGCCGCTTATGGCTTTAGCCGGCAAACCGTGCGCCAGGCCCTGGGCATTTTGGAGCAGGAAGGTGTACTGGTACGGCGGCGGGGCAGCGGTACGTATATTGCCGGAGGGCGCAATCCACAGCGGACACGTACTATTGGGTTGATTGCCACATATATCACCGATTATATTTTCCCGGCGATTATCCGTGGCGTAGAGGAAACCTTGGCGGCGGAGGGGTATCATTTGTCGCTGGGGGTTACGCAAAACCGGGTGGAAACGGAAGCTCAGTTATTGCGTTCGTTTATCGAAAGCGGTGTGGACGGGCTGATTGTGGAAGGTACCAAAACAGCACTGCCCAACCCGAATATCGAGCTGTATAACAAATTGCAGAATATGGGTGTGCCCTGTGTGTTTTTTAACGGCTTTTATCAGGAGCTGCCCGGCAGTGTCTATGTGGTAACCGATGACCGGGCCGCTGGCTATGATGCTGTGAAAGTACTGCTGGGGGCTGGCTGCACCCGGCTGGGCGGCATTTTTAAATCTGACGACCGTCAGGGCCATGAACGGTACGCCGGTTTTGCCAAAGGGTTATCCCAGGCTGGCGGTGTGCTCAATGATGACAACGTTGTGTGGTATTCTACGGGTGATAAAGAGGACCTGTTCCGTGGCGATATGGCTCACCATGTGATTCAGTGCCTGAAACATTGCGACGGTGTGGTGTGTTACAACGATCAGATCGCTTATGGCCTCATTGAGTTGCTGCGGAACCATGGCTTCCATGTGCCGCAGGAAATTTCGGTAGTGGGGTTTGATAATGCCAGTGTATCGGAGTATTCGCCGGTGAAAATTACCACCTTTGAACATCCTAAGGAAGCCATGGGACGGCGAGTGGCCGAAAAGATCATCCGTATGGTGGAAACCGGCCGGCAGGAGCCGTCGGATGTGATGAGCATGACACTGGTGGAAAAAGAGAGCGTTGCCCGGCTAAAATAAGCTGGGTTCGTAGTAGATAATTTTTCGTTCCATTAAAAAGGAGGATTTATCATGCTGGAAAAATTAAAGGAAGAAGTTTATAAAGCCAATTTGCTGCTGCCTCGCTATGGATTAGTGGTATTTACCTGGGGCAATGTGTCGGGCATTGACCGGGAAAAGGGCTTGTTTGTCATTAAACCGTCCGGCGTCGATTACGATACCATGACTCCTGACGATATGGTTGTGGTGGACCTGGACGGAAATAAGGTAGAAGGCAAATTGAATCCTTCTTCCGATACGGCGACCCATGTGGAACTGTATAAAGCGTTTCCGAACATCGGCGGCGTGGTACACACCCATTCCCGCTGGGCGACGATTTGGGCTCAGGCCGGGCGCGATATTCCCGCCTATGGCACAACCCACGGCGATTATTTTTACGGCCCGGTGCCGTGCACCCGCCGGATGACACCGGCTGAAATCGGTGACGATGTCAGTGGTGAATACGAAAAAGAGACCGGCCGCGTGATTGTGGAAACCTTTGAAGGGAAGAATCCGGACCACATTCCTGCCGTGTTGGTGCAGTCTCACGGGCCGTTTACGTGGGGCAAAGACGCAATGGAAGCGGTACGCAATTCCGTTGTACTGGAAGAACTGGCTATGATGGCCTGGCATACGGAAGCGATCGCTTCGCAGCCGGGACACATTATGCAGCAGGAACTTCTTGATAAACATTTCCTGCGCAAACATGGGGCTCACGCTTATTATGGGCAGGGAAACCAAAACAAATGATAGAGGCAATTTATAGAATAAAACCGTCGTGCCATCAGGCTGTATGGGGCGGCACGAAGTTACTGACCGAATACCGGCAGCCTGCAGAGGAAAATACGTGTGCGGAAAGCTGGGTGCTTTCCGCACACGAAAACGGAAGCGCCACTCTTGAAAGTGGAGAAATGGCCGGTGAGAGGTTTTCTGACTGGATTATGGGAGAAGGAGCTTCCACGCTGGGGACACATGGGAAAGGGTTCGAGCGTTTTCCGGTTTTGATTAAATTTATTGATGCAGCGACACCTTTGTCGGTACAAGTGCATCCCGATGATGCATTTGCCTGGGAGCATGAGCATGAATATGGCAAAACCGAAATGTGGCTGATTCTGCAAAGCGAGCCGGGCGCGTTCCTGTATTTTGGCGTGGAGCAGGATCTTTCCCCTGAAGAAGTACGGCAGCGGGCGGAAAACGGTACGCTGGAAGACGTGCTGCACAAAGAAGCCGTACATTCTGGGGATGTATTCTTTATCAAAGCGGGCACCATTCATGCGATTGGAGCGGGCATCACTCTGTGCGAAATTCAGCAGAACAGCAATACCACTTACCGGTTGTATGATTATCACCGTCGGGATAAAGAGGGGCATTTGCGGGAATTGCACCTGGATAAAGCGCTGCGTGTAAGTTGCCTGCAAAAAATGGAAACAGGCCCGTCTCACTTGCAGCCGGAAACCATTCCCGGCGGCTGCCGGACCCTGTTGGGGCAATGCCGGTATTTTGTTTCCGAACGGTATGATTGCGATACAGCCTGTGATATTCCCCTGGGGGAAGATTCCTTCCGTTCCCTGGTGGTGATCAGCGGGGAAGGGTCACTGACAGTCAACGGCCAAAGAATGGAAGCCCGTCAGGGCGACAGCTTTTATGTGCCGGCGCAGAAAGGATGTTGCCGGATGGAAGGCTCCTTTTCGGTGTGTGTGACCCGGGTATAAGAGAAAGAAAATAGCAAAAAAGGCGTCTCCTTTTCTTAGGAAAGGGGGACGCCTTTTTGCGTGAAGGGGGTTGACAACATACCCCGGAGGGGCATATCATAAAAATACCCCGTGGGGG
>CAJKJS010000048.1 GCA_905200265.1 uncultured Oscillospiraceae bacterium | reverse complement strand
AAAACGACAAAGCCCCCGCTTTTTTCCGGGGGCTTTGTGCAATACCATGGAAAAAAATTTTGACAGCCATGGGAATTTGTGATAGTATGTAAACTGAGGTAGAAGAGAAATGGGTGCGATCACGGTAATAACATCGGGAAAAGGCGGAGTAGGTAAATCCACCGTTACAGCTCATCTGGGGCGGGCTTTGGCTATGAGAGGGCGCCGGGTGCTGATTATGGACGGAGACGCCGGGCTGCGGTGCCAGGATTTACTTTTAGGAGTATCTTCCTCCCTGCTTTTTGATATGGGCGATGTTGTGCGGGGAAACTGCGAACCGATTCGGGCCATTTACGAATGTTCCGATACACCGGGTTTGTGGTTATTGCCTGCCCCCCAAAAATGGGAAAATCGTCTATCGCCCTACGTGATGCGCCAACTGGCCGAACTGCTTGCTGATTATTATGATCATGTGCTAATTGACAGTCCGGCGGGGATCGATGAAGGTTTCGAAGCAGCTTGTGCGGCAGCTCAGCGTGCGTTGGTTGTTACGCAATGCACACCGGTTTGCCTGCGCAGTTCGGAACATGTACACCGGTTATTAACAGACCGGGGAATCCGGCAGCAGCGGTTAATAATCAATCGTTTTTCCTACGCGGCGTTTCGCCGGCAGGATGACTTTGATGACTTGGATAGTGTGATCGATACCGCTGGCATTCGCCTGATGGGCATTGTGCCGGAGGATGCCCTGCTTACCAGAAGTGGGGATCAGAAAAGCCTGCTACTACGGCGTTCGGCAGGTTTTGCCGCGATGCAGCGCTTGGCTGCCCGTTTGGAAGGAGAATCGGTTCCGCTTGGTTCTTTGCGTAAGTTTTAAAGGGCCGGAGGTTATGTGGATCGCAAGTTTTAGGAGAGGATGATACGGACATGAATATCGCTTTGATTGCACACGACGCCAAAAAAGAGCTGATGGTACAATTCTGCATTGCCTATTGCGGATTGTTAAGCCGTCATTTGCTTTGCGCAACCGGTACCACAGGTAAGCTGGTTTCGGAAGCAACCGGTTTGCAGGTACAGCGGTTTTTAAGTGGCCCGCAAGGCGGCGACCAGCAAATTGCCGCTCGCATTGCCTGTAATGAAGTGGACTTGCTTTTGTTTTTCCGCGATCCACTGACAGCGAAGCCGCAGGAACCCAATGACATGAATATGCTGCGCCTGTGTGACATGCACAATATTCCCGTGGCCACAAACATTGCCACGGCAGAAGTGCTGATTCACGGGTTGGAACGCGGCGATCTGGATTGGCGCGATATTCTGAATCCCAAAGAATAAATCTGTCTATTTAGAAGAATAACACGGTGATGACCGGGATGAGTACCTTTTTTTCCGCCACAGAGAGGCGTGCCGGGGCTGGAAGCATGCTGCATACGAAAAAAGGGGAAAGACACCCGTGAGCTGTTTTGGTACCAATTGGTACCCGTGGCCCGGCGCTACGGGCAAAGGGGGCCGTCTGCCCAGCAGACAGTCCTGAAAAAGGGTGGCACCACGAGGCAGTAGTCCCTCGTCCCTTTGTGGGACGGGGGTTCTTTTTTTATTTTGCCCGCCAGATGAAAATTGGCGGCAGTTATACACTATGTAATGAAGAGAAGGAGAAAAAACCATGGCACTATTGACGCAGGCGCCCAAGGGTACGCAAGATTTGCTTCCCCGGGAAAGCGCCAAATGGAGAACCGCTGAAGAAGTTATGCGCTCGGAAGCGGCCGTGCACGGCTTTGGCGAAGTACGTACCCCGGTGTTTGAACACACCGAACTGTTTTTGCGCAGTGTAGGGGATACCACCGATGTGGTGGAAAAGCAAATGTATACGTTTGAAGACAAAGGCGGACGTTCCGTGACCTTGCGCCCGGAAGGAACGGCAGGGGTGGCCCGTGCCATGCTGGAACACGCCATGTATAACGATGGGCTGCCGGTGAAGGTGTATTACCACACCAGCTGCTACCGGTATGAAAAACCCCAGGCAGGGCGGTTGCGCGAATTCCACCAGTTTGGCGTGGAAATGTTTGGGGCAGCCCAGCCGGCGGCTGATGCAGAAGTGATTTGCCTGGCTAAGGGGATTTTTGACCGGTTGGGCGTCAAAAACCTAACCTTGGAACTCAATTCCATTGGGTGCCCCACCTGCCGGGCCCGGTATCACGAAGCACTAAAAGCCTATTTTACCGGTCGAAAAGACGAACTGTGCGAAACGTGCCAGTCTCGTCTGGAGCGCAATCCCATGCGGATTTTGGACTGCAAAAGTCCGGTATGCAGCAAAATTGCCGAAGGGGCTCCCGTGATTCTGGATTACCTGTGCGATGATTGCCGGGATCACTTTGAAAGCGTGAAACAGTATCTGACAGAAGCCGGTGTGGCGTTTACCGTGAACCCCACCATTGTGCGCGGGCTGGATTATTACACCCGCACGGTATTTGAATTTGTGTCCAACGATCTGGGGGCCCAGAGCACGGTGTGCGGCGGCGGCCGGTACGACGGGCTGATTGAACAAATGGGCGGCAAACCCACTCCGGGCTTGGGATTCGGGCTTGGCATGGAGCGGCTGATGCTGATCTTGCAGGCCCAGGGCATTGAACTGCCGGAAGACAAACCCTGCGAAATTTTCCTGGTATCGATGGGAGATGCGGCTTCCCGCCGGGCGTTTGCCCTTTGCGACCAGCTGCATCGTTGCGGCGTAGCGGCTGAAGTCGATGTGTGCGGACGCAGCCTGAAAGCCCAGATGAAATACGCGAATAAACTGGGTGCGGCGTTTACTATGGTACTGGGAGACGACGAACTGCAACAGGGCAAAGCCC
Source organism: uncultured Oscillospiraceae bacterium (assembly GCA_905200265.1). Lineage (GTDB taxonomy): Bacteria > Bacillota > Clostridia > Oscillospirales > Acutalibacteraceae > Heritagella. The sequence continues at coordinate 5,620 of CAJKJS010000048.1, read as the reverse complement.
AGGTGAAAAATATGAAGACCGGCGAAGTGAGCACCATTTCTCTGGGTGAAACATTTATGCAGGAATACCTTGCTGTTACCACCCAAATGCCGGGTTTGACGGACTAAGATACAGGAGGAAAAGACAGATGGCAGAATTGGTATCGGGGCTCAGCCGCACTCATTATTGCGGAGAGCTTCGCATGGAACATGTCGGACAGAAAGAAACGGTGTTTGGTTGGGTACAGCGCCAGCGGGATCTGGGCGGTCTGATCTTTATTGATCTGCGCGACCGCACGGGCATTGTGCAGCTGACGTTTGACGATGCCACCGATCCCGAAATTTTCCGCAAAGCCGCTTCTTGCCGGTCGGAATTTGTGCTGGCCGCCTGCGGTGTCGTACGGGAACGGGACGCTAAAACCGATAAGATTCCCACCGGCGATGTGGAAATTTATGTGACCGAACTGCGGATTTTGAATAAAGCCGAGACGCCGCCGTTTGAAATTGTGGAACATTCCAACGTGAAAGAGGATTTGCGGCTGAAATACCGGTATCTCGACCTGCGGCGGCCGGATTTGCAGAAAAATATCCTCATGCGCCACAAGATCGCCAAGATCACCCGCGACTATTTTGATGAAAATGGGTTTATCGAAATCGAAACCCCCATGCTCATGCGCAGCACGCCGGAAGGCGCCCGCGACTTTTTGGTGCCCAGCCGGATTCACAAGGGTTCATTCTATGCATTGCCCCAGTCGCCTCAGCTGTACAAGCAGCTTTCTATGGTGGCGGGTTTTGACCGGTATATGCAGATTGCCCGTTGTTTCCGGGACGAAGACCTGCGGGCCGACCGCCAGCCGGAATTCACCCAGATCGACCTGGAAATGTCCTTTGTCGATATGGAAGACGTACTGGCTATCGGCGAAGGGTTTGTAGAAAGAGTATTCCGCGAAGCCCTGGGGGTGGAAATCCCGATGCCGTTGCCCCGGCTGACGTATCAGCAGGCGATGGAACGGTATGGCAGTGATAAACCTGACACGCGCTTTGGTATGGAACTAATTGATCTGAGCGATGTGGTCAAAGACTGCGGTTTTGGGGTATTCAGCAGTGCCGTACAGGGCGGCGGCAGTGTGCGGTGCATTACCGCGAAGAACGCCGTTGACACCCTAACCCGTAAAGAAATCGACAAACTGACGGAGATGATCCGCGGTATTGGCGGCAAAGGCCTTGCATGGATTCGCATGGCCAAAGACGGCATGAAGTGTTCCTTCCAGAAGTTCATGACGGACGAAGAGATGCAGGCCATTCTGCAGCGTGCGGGGGCCGAAACCGGCGACGTGGTGCTGATTGTAGCCGATACGAAAACCAGCCATGTGTTGCCCCAGCTGGGACAGCTGCGCCTGACTGTAGCCGATAAACTGAAGATTGAGCGCAAAGGGTACAACCTTCTGTGGATTGTGGAATTCCCGTTCTTTGAATATGACGAAGATCTGGGGCAGTATGTGGCTATGCACCATCCCTTCACGGCGCCTATGGACGAATGCTTGCCGTATCTGGAAAGCGACAAGGGCCGTGTGCGCGCCAAGTGCTATGACCTGGTACTCAACGGAATTGAACTGGCTTCCGGTTCCATCCGGATTACCGATCCCGAATTGCAGAACCGCATTTTCGAACTGCTGGGCATGTCGGATGAGGAAGCATACGAAAAGTTTGGCTTCCTGCTGGATGCGTTCCGCTTTGGTGCTCCGCCTCACGGTGGTATGGGCCTGGGCCTGGATCGGCTTGTTATGCAGATGCTGAGCTGTGAAAGCCTGCGGGATGTCGTGGCGTTCCCGAAAGTGCAAAATGCAACGGAACTCATGACGATGGCTCCCAGCCCGGTAGACGATCAGCAGTTGGTTGATTTGGGTATTGCCGTAACAAAAACGGAGGAGTCATAACGAAAATAGGGGAGGAGCGTACAGACATGGAAGACTCGCTGTATCGGGTAGAAAAAATAGCGGACGGTACGTGGCGTATTGACGAAGGCGGGCTGGACGCGCTGTATGTCGTGGAAGGGAATGACCGCGCCGTGCTCATTGATACAGGTTGCGGAACCGGTAACCTGGATGCACTGGTGCGGTCCCTGACCCATAAACCGTATGACGTGTATCTCACTCACGGTCATGTGGACCACGCCGGTGGTGCCCGTCAGTTTGCCCGGGTACATTTACATCCGGGCGATATCGAACTGGCCCGCAGCATTACACGGGAAGGGCGGCTATCTTATGCCGCATCGGTATGTGGGAAAGAACCCGAAAACATGATGGCTGATGGCGATTTTCCCGTGGTGGAACCGCTAAGTGATGGCGATCATGTAGAACTGGGCGGACGCACGCTGGAAGTCATGGCTACCCCGGGTCACACGGCCGGGTCCGTGTGCTTTTTAGACCGTGACCGCCGGATTCTGTTTGCCGGCGATACCTTACAGGGACTGGAACTGATTGCAGCCCCCGGGGAAGACCGGAAAGCGGTGCTCGCCGCATGGATGAAAAAGGTAGAGGAACTCAAAGCTCTGCATAGTGATTATGACCAGATTGCCGGCGGACACGGTGCCGTGGACGACACAAATCCCGACAATCTGCTGGCCCTGGGCCGGGGTATTTTGGATGGTACCATTTCGGGCCAGGAGGAAGACATTCATATTTTCCGTGCCACATTTTATCATTACGGCCCGGTGTGCCTGATGATGGATGAAAAACCGCAGATCATTACCAAAGAGGAGGGGACCGCGTGAAAGAGCTGTGGACGATGTTTCTCACTTTCTGCCGGATTGGCGGCCTGACATTTGGCGGCGGGTACGCCATGCTGCCCATGCTGCAGCGGGAAGTTGTGGAAAAATACCACTGGGCTACCGATGAGGAACTGATGGATTACTATGCCATTGGACAATGTACACCGGGAATTATTGCAGTCAATACCGCGACGTTTATCGGATACCGGCGCAAGGGCATTCCAGGGGCTATTTTTGCCACCTTGGGCGTCATTTTCCCGTCGCTGTGTATCATTACGGTCATTGCTGCGTGTTTGCAGAATTTTTCCCACATTATCTATGTGCAGCAGGCATTTGCGGGTATTCGGGTAGCCGTGTGCGCCCTGATTCTGGATGCCATTGTGAAACTGTGGAAGAAAAACGTAAAATCCGTGTGGGGCATCGCCCTATTCCTAGTCGTACTGGCGGTTATGATTGCCCTGGATGTTTCGCCTATCTTGGTTGTCATCGGTGCGGCACTGGTTGGCCTGGGCCTTGGCAGAGCGGGAGTGAAAGTCTGATATGATCGTTTTGTGGGAACTGTTTTTTGAATTTTTCAAAGCCGGTCTGTTCGCTGTGGGCGGCGGATTGGCGACATTGCCGTTTTTGTACGACATTGCGTCGCGCTATGACTGGATGAGTGTGGAAAGTATCACCGATATGATTGCCATTTCGGAATCCACACCGGGACCGCTAGGCGTGAATATGGCGACCTATGCCGGGTATCATGCCTATGGTGTGTTAGGCGGGGTGGTTGCTACTTTTGCCCTGGTATTGCCGTCCATCATCGTGATTGTGATTGTCGCCAAAATTCTGGAGAAATTTAAGGAAAACCGGCTGGTAAAAGATACGTTTGCCGGGCTTCGCCCGTGTGTGACGGCCATGATTGCGGCCGCCTGCTGGCAGGTTATGGAAACCACACTGTTTACCATTGGGGACTTTATGAAAACCATGAACCCCGCCGATCTCATTAACTACAAAGCCATGTGCTTGTTTATTCTGTGTTACTGGTTGATGCGGCGGTACAAAAAACATCCGGTGGTGTACATTGGCGGTGCCGCTGTGTGCGGAATTGTTTTCCAAATGGCATAAAAAAACGGAACATTTTGGTAGGACTGTGCATACCATGAAGCAAGGAGGGCCGCAGGTATGGAAAGAATCGTGGATCAAATCCAAACAACCCCGGATCGCTGGTTTTTGAACCTACACACAGGGCATACAATTGATGGGCGTAGGCCTTGCCTGGCGGCCCGATGGCCGTGGTTAAGCGATGCCGCCGTATTCCAGTCGGCAGCCGTGGATGAGGCCGGTAGGGCCTTGCAGTTTTTGAATGAATACTCCTTAACGGCGGAAGAAGTACTGTGTGCCCTGTTTGGCGCCAAAGACCGGGAGGAACTTGGCCCTACGGGCCATACCGGCGTACCGGATGAAACCTGGATGGATTCCCTAAAAAAGAGCGCCAGTGGTACTCCGTGGATTCGGGATGTAAATCCCCTAGATGGTGGCTGCATTTTTGTTACCTTAACAGCGGGGGCGCGCATTACGCTAGATTTGCATGAACTAGACGGATATGAAGCATACAGCTGGCTGCGCAATCCGCTTGTTAGTTCGCAAATTCGCACAGATGGGGGCCGGTTACTGTTCGGAGGACGGCATTTTATTACCGTGGGGGAACTTTTTGATCGGCTCTTGCAAAAACCGCAGAGTCCCCGTACCCAGCTATTATGAAGGAAAGGCTGTAATTTCTTGCAAAAAAAGTAAAAAAGCGGTTGACAATCTGTGCAGAGCGTGGTATTCTAGGAACAACTTAAATAGCTTTAAACCAGTGAAGTGGAGATCACACCGAAAGCGCACCTAAAGAGAGCGGGCGATGATGGGAATCCCGTGGAAAGGCGGATCGGCAAATGGACCACTGAGGGCGAGGCGAAAGGCTGAGTTTCGGCCGAGTATCTGAGACGGGTGCCCCCGTTACGGGCAAGAAATGTGTTGGCATTTCGCAAGAGCGGTTCTGTTGGATGCAGCAGGGCAAGTAAGGTGGTACCGCAGATTTTTCTAGATCTGTCCTTAAAGTGATTTAAGGACAGATTTTTTTATTATCGGGCCACTATATTGCCAGTCTGATGCGGCAGAAATGACGCGCCGGCGTGCACGCATTTCTCTCTTCCGGCCGGTGCAGACGGAAGGGAAGGCCAGAATTTCTGCACACAGAAAGGAAAACAGAACCATGGAAAAAAGAAACGTTGTCGTCGAACAGAAAAAAGGCTTGCGGGATCTGAATAACCTGATCCTCGTTGGGGTGCTCATGGCTGTGGGCATTGTGCTGCGGCTGCTGGCTGGGGTGATCAATGTAGGCGGTTTCCACCCGAATTTCCTGATTGCCACCTACTGTCTGGCTATTTTGCTGGTGCGGCCCAACTTTATTGAATCAGTGATTATCGGCATTCTATCCGGTGTCATCAGCCAAATCGGCACGTCGATGGCATGGATTGGGATTGTGTCGGAAACCATCGGGGCCGTTGTCATGTTCCTGTTAATCCTCATCCCCATGCAGGTGGGCAAACTGAATTTGCAGCCTATCGTGTGCACGCTACTGACCACGCTCATTAGTGGATTTGCTTTTATCGGTATGGCGGCGCTGGTGTATGTAAACCCCATGTCTATGGCGCAGTTTATTAGCATGGCCCTGACCACCCTCGTTACCGCGGCACTCAACTGTGTGATTGTACAGATTCTGGTGCTGCCGCTGCGCGGGATTTTGAAAAAAGACGAATAAAGAAAAATAAAAAAGAAAGGCGGGCGGTTACCGTCCGCTTTTCTTTATGAACCACGGCGAAAGGAGCCACCCCCATGATCA
>CAJKJS010000047.1 GCA_905200265.1 uncultured Oscillospiraceae bacterium | reverse complement strand
CAGTCTGGCTTTATTTACCTGGTAGGGCAGTTCCGACACGATAATTTTGAAACGGCCATTCTTTTCTTCTTCAATTTCAGCCCGAGCCCGCACCAGAATACGCCCACGACCGGTGGCATAGGCGGCCCGAATGCCACTGCGGCCCATAATAATGCCGCCGGTGGGGAAATCGGGTCCTTTAATGTACTGCATGATATCTTCCAGAGAAGCCTGGGGATTGTCGATCAGGGCACACATGCCATCAATGACTTCGCCCATATTGTGGGGCGGAATATTGGTAGCCATACCTACGGCAATACCCGTAGAACCATTCACCAGCAAGTTGGGGAAGTGGGTCGGCAGTACATTGGGTTCTTTCAGACGGTCATCGTAGTTCGGAGAAAAATCTACCGTATCCTTGTCGATATCAGCCAGCATATCGACCGACAGCTTGTTCATACGCGCTTCGGTATAACGATAAGCAGCAGGCGGGTCACCGTCAATAGAACCGAAGTTCCCGTGTCCGTCCACCAGTACATACCGCATGGAGAAATCCTGTGCCAAACGCACCAGCGCATCATAAACCGAAGCATCCCCGTGAGGATGATAACGACCCAGCACTGAACCGACCGTATCGGCGCACTTGCGGTACGCCTTTTCCGGCCACAAACTGTTTTCATACATGGTATACAGGATGCGCCGGTGAACAGGCTTTAAACCGTCACGCACATCCGGTAATGCCCGGGAAATAATAACGGACATGGAGTATTCCAGAAATGCTTTTCGCATTTCTTCTTCCAGATTAACGCCTATCGTGCGGCCGCTTTGCATCATTTGCTCTTCCATGAATCAGGTTCCTTCCCGTACGAATTCTCAAAACCAAATGGTTACTTTTCTTTCTTTCCTTCTATTCGAAGCAGTATATTTTCCAGTTCTTTTTGCTGTTCCAGCGGGATAGCCCGCAAGGGTACTAACAGGTGATTCCTTTTACCATCCTGCAAAAGCCAGACTCCTTTTTTCTGTTCGGCAATCATGTCGGAAAAGGGGAAAGACCGTTCCTCTCCGTCGGAGAAAACCCGAAAAATCCCCTCCGAAGTAAGACGGATTTGAATGGTACGCTCCATTTTTTCCCGAGCCATCCGGCGCATAGCCAGTTCCGGTACCAGCCAGATTACTCCAATGAGTACAAGGCAAACCAGCGCAAAAAACAGCGCATTCTGATCCTTTTCCCGTATATAGGAGGACAAAAACAGACCCGCTGCCGCTAAAAGCAGCACTGTTTCCAGGATAGCCCGCAGGCCGGTGTTTCGAATCATTCCCATCAGCCGCACACCGGTAAGCTCTTCCTGAAAGGAAGGCGTGTACCGGATAACAGCCTCTGAGTTCGTATGTTTCATGTTTTCCATACTGCCTCGCTGTGCATTCGAATTCAGATATCCAGGTTCTGAACGTATTTGGCGTTTTTCTCAATGAACTGGCGCCGCGGTTCAACTTTATCGCCCATCAAAATCGTAAAGATTTCATCGGCCCGTTCCGCATCTTCCAGTTCCACCCGCAGCATGGTACGCGTAGCCGGGTCCATGGTGGTTTCCCACAACTGTTCCGAGTCCATTTCACCCAAACCTTTGTACCGCTGGATTTCATACCCACTTTGCAGCTCGGCCATAATGGCATCGCGCTGCGCATCAGAAAACGCATACCGGTGCTTTTTGCCTTTGGTAATGCGGAACAGGGGAGGCTGTGCCAGGTAAATGTGCCCCTGTTCGACCAGAGGACGCATGTACCGGAAGAAGAATGTCAAGAGCAACGTACGGATATGACTGCCGTCGACATCAGCATCCGCCATAATAATAATTTTCCCATACCGCAGTTTGGAAATATCAAATTCATCACCCAAACCGGTTCCCAACGCTGTAACTACCGGCATGAGCTTTTCATTGCCATAAACTTTATCGAGCCGCGCTTTCTCTACGTTGAGCATTTTGCCCCACAGAGGCAAAATCGCCTGGAATTTGCGGTCCCGTCCGCCCTTGGCGGAACCGCCGGCGGAGTCACCTTCCACGATATAAATTTCGGTTTCTTCCGGATTGCGGCTTTGGCAATCGGCTAATTTACCGGGCAGGCTGGCATTTTCCAGCGCCGACTTGCGGCGCACCATTTCTCTTGCTTTTCGAGCGGCCTCCCGGGCACGGGAAGCTGCCAAGGCCTTATCAAAAATGGCACGGGCTGTAGCCGGGTTTTCTTCCAGATACGTCATCACTTTTTCCGTGACTAGGTTGGAAACCAGCGGGCCAATCTCCATATTGCCAAGTTTGGCTTTTGTCTGGCCTTCGAACTGTGCTTCTTTCAGCTTCACGCTGATAATGGCGGTCAACCCTTCGCGCACGTCTTCACCAGACAGATTCTTGTCGTTTTCTTTCAGAATATTGTACCGCCGGGCATAATCGTTCATGACCCGCGTCAGGGCCCGTTTAAAGCCTTCTTCGTGGGTACCGCCGTCGGTGGTATGAATGTTATTGGCAAACGAAAGGAGCAGCTCGTTATAGCTGTCATTATACTGCATGGCAATTTCCGCCGTAGCCGAATCATCGGGCGCAACAGCCGTAAAGTGCAGCACATCCGGGTGAATCACTTCCACCGCTTTTTTCTTATTGATGTATTCAACAAAGCTGCTCACGCCGCCTTCGTAGCAGAAATTATCCTGCCGGGGCGTGTCGTCTTCCTCATTGTCCCGGATACGTTCATCCCGCAATTCAATATGAACACCGGCATTTAAGAACGCCTGTTCCCGCAAACGGATTTGCAACGTGGTGTAATCATACACCGTCGTTTCTTTGAAAATTTCAGGATCGGCCAAAAACCGTACCGTTGTACCTGTACGGCTCGGATTGTCACACGGCCCCATGTCCTGCAAGTCACAAACCGCATTGCCGCGTTCAAAACGCTGAAAATAGCGGTGACCGTCGCTGTATACTTCCACTTCCAGCCAGACAGACAGCGCATTCACAACCGAAGCGCCCACGCCGTGCAAACCACCGCTTACCTTATACCCGCCGCCGCCGAATTTACCGCCGGCATGCAAAATGGTGAAAACAACGGTTACGGCCGGTAGTCCGGTTTTCTGCTGAACCCCCACCGGAATCCCACGGCCGTTATCTTCTACGCGGATAATATTGCCTTCTTCAATAATGACATTGATTTTATCACAGCATCCGGCCAACGCTTCATCGATGGAGTTGTCCACGATTTCGTATACCAGATGATGCAGTCCTTTTGGGCCTGTGGAGCCGATATACATACCCGGGCGTTTCCGCACGGCCTCCAGCCCTTCCAATACCTGTATTTGATTTTCGTTATAGCTCTGATCGGTCTGTGTGATCTCGTTAAACTCCAAGTTTAACCCTCCATTACCATTGGTACAGCGCCAGGCTGTTTGTCTATTTCTTACGATTTTTATAAATTTTATTATACTCCAAAACCGCGTTTTCTGCAATCAAAACGCGGTTATATTTTCGGCGTGTGCCTATTTTGAGGGCCTGTAGGGGCCTGTGAGGCCATATTTTTATTTCCTTCTTTTTCCTGTTCCTGCTTTACTTTGGCACGTTCTGCCATGCGCTGGGCATCTGTACGAGGGCGATAAACCTTCACATTCTCTTCTTTTCTTTCCGGTTTTTCTGTACGGTGCAAAACAGGGCGGCGCAAATGGACAAGAAAGAGGCTGACAATATAGAAAACAAGGAACGGCCCCAAAATCCATAAAAAGGTAGCTAGCGTGATGGGATATTCGCCCACTCGATTGATAATAAACGAAAAAAGGGCCACCACAATGGCGATAGCTGCGAATAGCGGTACAAAGATATCCAGTACCACATTGCTCAGTCCCTGACAACGGGGGCATGTATACTCACCACGCTTTTTCAGCGTCCAGGTATTCAGAATTCCTACTTTTTTCCCGCAGTATGGGCACTGCGGCCTTCCAAATCGCTTCATTCTGCCGTTCCTCCTGTTTCCAACATAGGGCTTTCCTGCCAGACACCGCATCGCTTTAAGAGGGTCGCTGTGGAAATCTGTGTGATATAACAGGTAACCCTCTTATGCTCTTCTGAACACAGCAAAAACGATTTTGGCATTTCAAATGACACATTGACCACCCGGCCGGCCTTTTCTGCCTGTGCTAGTACATGGCGTGTTGTTTGGGAAACCGTACTCGTTTCCATATCAAAAATGCCGATAATATCGTCCGTACGGATTACGGTATTCTGGCCGATATGAAGATACATAAAATCCTCCTGTTTTCAGCTTTCCTCTCCTTTTTTCAGAAGCCCGTCCTGCATGAAGAAGACCTTTCCTTTCCGTAATAGCTGAATGCCCGCCGGGTCACAGCAGGTAAAAAACACCTGTCGTCCTTTTAGATGATTGAGCAAATATTCCTGCCGGGAAGCATCCAGTTCACTGAGCACATCGTCCAGCAGGATGATCGGTTCTTCGCCGATACTTTGCGCCAGCACATTAGCTTCACCCAATTTTAAAGCCAGTACCACGGAACGCTGCTGCCCCTGAGAACCAAAAGAACGGGCTGACAGCCCGTTAATTGTCAGTTCCAAGTCGTCCCGATGGGGCCCCACACCGGTGCTGCCGGTTTGGATATCTTCACCCCGGGACTGCCTGAGTTTTTCGAAAAAGCACTGTTCCCACTGCACTTGCGTAAGGCTTTGCGGATGATCACACGCGGTGGATTTATAAGAAATTTGCAGCGTTTCCTTTCCGCTGCTGATTCCTTCATAAATGGGCAAAGCTTGTTTTTGCAAAGCAGCCGTATAGCGGGCCCGCTCAAAAAGAATACGGGCTCCCAATCGTACCACCCGTTCATCCCATACATCGAGGAGATCCCGCAATTCATCATGGCGGGGAATATCTTTTAACAAAGCCCCCCGTTGTTGCAAAGTCCGGCTATATTGGGCCATTAACTTGCCGTATGTGGGGCGAATCTGGCTTAGCGCCGTATCTAAAAAACCACGCCGGAAAACAGGTCCTTCTTTTACAAGCGATAAATGATCCGGTGAAAATAGCACCGCACAAAAAGCGCCCGTAAGTTCACTCGCGCTTTTTAACGGCACCCCGTTTTTTTCGGCTTTGCGCCGTCCTCCAGTGACTCGCAGAGAGCTTTGCTGCTCCCGGCCGCCGCTTTCAAACGAAAGGGTCAGCACGCAGTCTTGTTCCGGATGGTGCATGGACACCAGTTCTTGATCTTTGGCCCCACGAAAGGACCGGTTGCCGGTAAACAACCAGATGGATTCCAATAAATTTGTTTTTCCCTGTGCATTGGGTCCACAGATAATATTGGTTGTTTCATCGGCTTGCAAACCACCGTCGTACAAATTTCGGTAATTTTCAAATGAAACGGACAGAACTTTCACCGTTCTTCCACCCCGGCGATCACTTCATAGGCCCTTCCCTGATAGACGGCCGTGTCCCCCGGGCGCATTTTCTTTCCACGCATGGTACAAACTTCTCCGTTTACTTCCACTTCTCCATGCTGAATGGCAAACTTGGCTTGTCCGCCGGTATCCGTCGCACCGCCCAATTTCAGCAGGGCATCCAGCCGGATAAATTCCGTTTCAATCGCTATTTTCATGGTATTCATGGCATTTTGGCCCTTTCCTTCGGTTTTTCTTCTTACGGTTCGTTCTTCAGACGGACCGGCAGTACCAAAAACAGGTACGAGTCTCCGCTGACAGGCATAATTTTCATAGGCGAGAGCGGGCCTCTCATTTCAATGCGCACTTCATCATCTTCTGCATTATGAAGAGCATCGAGCAGATAACGGTTATTAAAGCCCATTTCCACCATATCGCCCTGCATGGTACAAGGCGCTTCGTCCACCGCACGCCCCATGGCGGTCGAACAGCTGAGCTTCACCCGATCATTTTCAAATACACTGCGCACAGGGCTTTTTACCCGATCCGTAATCAGCAGCGATACCCGCTCTACGCTATCCATCAGTTCGCGGGTTTTCATGGTGATAACCGTTGTGGCATCTTTGGGAATCGCCGCCCGGTAATCCAAAAACTCACCTTCCAGCAGGTTCGACAGGACGGTATATTGATCGATGGTGAACAGAATGTGCCGTGGTCCAATGCAAATGGTCAGTTCACTGTCATCATCCCGCAAAAGCTTGAGCACTTCACTGAGGGTTTTTCCCGGAACAACAAAGCTGAGGGTTTCCGAAAAAGAGACAGCTTCCGCCCGCATAGCCAACCGGTAACCATCGACCGAAACCACATGCAGAACGCCGTCTTTTAGTTCGAACAGGCTGCCGGTGTGTACCGGTTTGGCATCGCTCTGCGAAACGGCAAACAGGGTTTGACGAATCATGCTCTTGAGCAGCTTGTGTTCCATTTTAAAGGAAGTTGTTTGCGAAACACTGGGGAATTCGGGAAATTCTTCGGCGGGAATCCCGATGACCGAAAAATTACTGGCACCGCAAACGATCTGCGCCACATTTTTTTCATCCGTGCTAACCGTTAGTTCTTCGCCGGGCATACGGCGTACAATGTCGCTGAAAAGACGGGCACCTAAAATGATGCTGCCCGGTTGCTCCACTACAGCCGGCAGGGTAGTTGTCATGCCCAGTTCCAAATTATAGCTATTTAAGGTAACCGTGCCGTTTCCCGTTTCCAGCAGGATTCCTTCCAAAGCCGGAATTGTCGATTTTGTGGACACGGCCCGTTGAATATTCAACACAGCTTCCGCCATGGCTTTCTGGTTTACGGTAATTTTCATAAAAAGGCCTCCTTGTCCTTTACTCTCTGTATAGTGTAGTCATCTTTTCAGAATGAGTAGTAGGGGGGTCTGAAAAGTGGACAACTCCCAAAAGGGGCATCAGAGCTGGAAAAGACGAATATTTATGCAAAAGTTGTACGGTTTAGAAATTGTGAAAAAGAAAAACGCAAAACCGACTTCTCCACTCTTTGTTGAAAAGTCGGTGGGGAAAGTTGAAAACAAGTGAAAAAGAAAAAGATGGCAAAAATCCTCTTTTCCACCGGTTTTGTGGAGATGTGAAAAGTCTGTTAACTTTTTAGCGGTCGCGAATATTTTTGATAATATCTTCGACGGTTGCTTTGGTGCGAGGATCACGAGTCATATTCTTTTCGACCTGCTGTGTCGCGTACACAACCGTTGAATGGTCCCGTCCGCCGAATTCAGCACCCACGGAAGCCATGGGCAGCTGGGTGATTTCTCGCACTACGTACATAGCGATCTGCCGGGCATTGGAAATCGCGGCATTTCGCTTGCTGGAGCGAATGTCGGTGGGGGACACGCCAAAAGTGCGGCCTACTTCTTCGATGATTTTTTCGATTGTTACCGGGGCCGGCTGGTCGTTATTGATAATGTCGCGAATAGCCGCCTGAGCCGTACTGATATTGGGGGCTTTTTCTTCCAGAAGGTTATACGCTTTCAGCTTTTTGACGGCCCCTTCCAGCTGCCGGATATTGCTCTTGAGTTTGTTGGCGATGTATTCGCACACTTGGTCCGAGACTTCCAAATCCAAAAGTTCTGCTTTCCTTTTAATAATAGCAATTCGGGTTTCAAAATCCGGGGGCTGGATATCCGCCGTCAGGCCCCACTCAAAACGGGTTTTCAGCCGGTCTTCCAGGGTGGCAATATCCTTTGGTGGGCGGTCACTCGTGAGTACGATCTGTTTTTTCGATTCATAGAGCGTATTAAAGGTATGGAAGAATTCTTCCTGGGTCGATTCCTTCCCGGCGATAAACTGAATGTCGTCCACCAGCAGAACATCGGCTTTGCGGTATTTTTGGCGGAAATCGGCGGTAGTACCTTTACGAATATCATCGATCAGTTCGTTCGTGAAGTCGTCCCCTTTAATGTAAACGATATTGACGTCTTCGTTTTCTTCCCGAATTTGATTGGTAATAGCATACAACAGGTGGGTTTTGCCCAGACCGGAGTTCCCGTAAATAAACAGCGGATTATACAGGGTAGCCGGACGACTGGCGACAGCCATACAGGCAGCGTGGGCGAATTTATTGGAAGGACCCACAATAAAGGTATCAAAGGTAAACTCGTAGTTGTCGCTTTTGGGAAGAGTGTCGTTTTTCTTGCGGTCCATCGACAATTCTTCGGGGGTGTTCAGCTGGATCTCAATGCCAGGGCCGAACACTTCGCCAAACGCTTCACTGAGCAGATCGCTGTAGCAGCGGGTAAGAGTCTGTTTGTGAAAGTCGTTGGGGACTTCCAAAATGGCAGTTCCTTTGGAAAAATCCAGCGAGATGGGCTTGATGCGGCTGATCCAGGAATTATAAGCGACCTCCGTGATGCGTTCACGGCAAAAGCTGCAAATCAGCTCCCAGGCTTCGGCAAACGATCCAACAGATTCCATGGGCATAATACTTCCTTTCTACCCGGTGCGGGCGATGTGAAATAGGATAAGGCAAAGCATCGGTCAGAAAACGCCTTGCGAAAAGACAAAGTCGA
>CAJKJS010000046.1 GCA_905200265.1 uncultured Oscillospiraceae bacterium | reverse complement strand
TGGGAAGCTCGCGTTACCGTTTATCCGGCATGGGAATGCCCGCTAACCGGCAAATCACACGGCAAGCGCCAAAGTGGTTATTGTCCTCTTTGGTGATCTGTGTGGCGGACGAAAACAGCTGGGGATGGGCGTTTTTCATGGCGTAGCTCTGCCCGCAGCTCTGCAAAAGTTCCACATCGTTTAAATAATCGCCAATGGCGGCGCATTCATCGGGCTTTACGCCGTAACGCTTTTGCAAAAAGCGCAGCGCTTCGCCTTTGTTCACATTTTGGCCCGACACATCCACCCAGTCCTGCCCCGACAGCGTCACTTTCAGGCGCAGCGCCAGTTTTTCTTCCAACAGGGGCCAGGCCCGTTTTTCGGCGCCCCGGCGGTCGCACACCGTGACTTTGCAGATCTCTTTTTTCGAGAGCAGCGACAAAATATCGTCCACCGGCGAGAGTTTCGCGTAAAACCGGGATAAATAATCCCAGTCGTCCTGGGTATGCGCCCCTTCCACGAAGGAACCGCCGGCGGTGCCGTAAATCACATACGCACCGGGCAGCGAACGCATGAGGGTGGTGATCTGTTTTACGTCTTTCGGGTCCAGGGAACGGGCGTAGACGCACCGGTTGTCTTCATAGGCCAGCCCGCCGTTTTCGGCGATGTAGGTCATAGGAGCCGCCACCGATGAAAAATAACAGGTGAGGCTTTCCAGCTGGCGGCCGCTGGCCACCACGAACCGGATTCCTTTTTCATAAAGCGCCTGCACCACCGCGGCCATATGGGGGTAAATCTCCTTTTGGTCGTTGAGCAGCGTGCCATCCATATCACTGGCAATGAGTTTCAGCATAGCGGCGTTCCTCCTTTACAAAGAAAAGTATAGCGGCAAAGGGAAAGCGGTGTCAATGAAAAAACACGGACTGGAAGAAATTCGACTTTCCGGCAAAAAAATTCGCGTTCCGTGCGGAAAGATGGTATAATATCACACCGGACTAAGCGAAAAAGGAGGCTTTTTTATGAAAATGCAAAACCGGGGTGGGGGCATACAGGCCCTGTGCCCCCGGGGGTGGCAGCTTTTGCTGTCTGTTCTGCCCATAGGCGGCGCCATATGGTTTTCCGTGCCGTTTTTTACCATGGGCTTTTTGGGAGTCGGCATGCTGTTCGGCTGGGGCGTGTGCCTGTGCGTATTTGTAGGGGTCCTATTGTTCCCCGGCATGATCCGCAGCGGAAAGGGCAAGAAAACGGCCATCACCCTGTCGGTTTTGGAGCTAGTGGGCCTTTTGTGGATGGGGGCGTGTACCGTCATGATCGTAACCCCTGCCGTTTCCTCCCCGCCCGAAGACGCGGTGGTGCTGGTGCTGGGGTGTAAAGTAAATCGCGACGGCAGCCCCAGCGATTCCCTCACCCGGCGTATTGACGCGGCGGCGGGGTACCTCTTACAGCATCCCGACGCTTTGTGTGTGGCGTCCGGCGGGCAGGGAGAGAATGAACCCGAAGCGGAAAGCGATGTCATTAAACGGGAACTGATTGCACGCGGGGTGGAAGAAGACCGCATTTTTACGGAACCGGCGTCTACCACCACAAAGGAAAACATGGCGTTTAGCGCCGCGCTGTTGGAAGAAAAGGGGCTGTCAAATCAAATTGTGATGGTCACCGAAGATTTCCACCAGTACCGCGCCGCCCGGCTGGCCCGCAGCGAGGGGCTTATCCCGTACCCCATCGCCTGCCAAAGCCGCCCAGTTATGTTCCCGGCGAATTACGGGCGGGAAGTCATGGCGCTGACCCTTTATTGGCTGTCCTTTGGGCACTTCACTGGTTGAACCCGGCGGGCAGAATGTGTATAATAAGAAACGACAAAGCCGCCGGGTAAGCGGGCGGCGAAAAGGGGGAACAAAACATGCCCAGTATTCTGATTACCGGAGCCCGGGTTGTGGACCCGGCTTCCCATACGGACGCGGTGATGGATGTGCTGGTAAACGACGATGCCATCGCCCGTATGGAACCGTCCATCCAGCCGCCGCCCGGGGCCCAGGTGATAGACGCCCATGGGTGGGTGGCTGCGCCGGGCTTTGTGGACATGCATGTGCATCTGCGTGACCCGGGCCAAACCCATAAGGAAGATATTTTCACCGGTTGCCGCGCGGCGGCAGCGGGCGGGGTCACCAGTTTACTATGTATGCCCAATACCACCCCGGCCATTGATACGCCCGAAACGGTGCGGTATGTAAAAGAAAAAAGCGCCGGGGCCGATGCCCATGTGTATGTGTGCGGGGCCATTTCCCGGGGGCTGAAAGGGGAAGAAGCCACCGACATCGCCGCCCTCAAGCAGGCCGGTGTCATCGCCCTGTCGGATGACGGGCGACCCGTCAAATCGGCCGCTATGATGGCCAAAGCCATGCAGGAAGCAAGACGGCAGCACCTGACGGTCACCGCTCACTGTGAAGACCTGCCTTTAGCGGCGGGCGGGATTATGAACGACGGAGCGGTATCCATGGAACTGGGTGTGCCCGGCGACCCGGCGGCCGCCGAAGATGTGGGTACCGCCCGGGAGATCGCCCTGGCGGCTTCCCTGGGGGTGCCGGTGCACATTTGCCACGTGAGCACCGCCGTCAGCGCCGCCATGATCCGCGCGGCCCAGCAGGACGGCGTGGCCGTTACGGGGGAAACCTGCCCCCATTACCTGCTTTTGACGGAGGAAGCCCTCTGTAGCCGGAATGCCAATTTCCGCATGAACCCGCCTCTGCGCACGGAAAAAGACCGCATCGCCATGGTGCAGGCCTTACAGGACGGCACCCTGAGCGCCATTTCCACCGACCATGCGCCCCATACGCCGGAAGAAAAAGCGGACTTTGAAAAAGCGCCCAACGGCTCCATCGGCATGGAAACATCGTTTGCCGCCAGTTACACGGCCCTTGTCAAAACCGGGGCGATGTCGCTTTCGTCGCTCATTGAAAAAATGACCGTGAACCCGGCGAGTATTCTGCACATCGATGCAGGTTACCTGTCGCCCGGCGGCCCGGCGGACATCGTGCTGCTGGACGAAAACGAAGAGTGGGTGGTCGACCCCGATAGCCTGCACGGCAAAAGCCGCAACACGCCCTTTGCAGGCATGCGCCTAACGGGCCGGGTGAAAATGACCATCTGCGACGGGAAAATCGTCTATGATTCCCGGCAGGCGTAACGCCCCCTTTACCTTTCAGAAAATCAAGATTCGTAATGAGGAGATAGAAAAACATGGCACTGGACAGAATGATCGAAGCAATCGCCCAAAAACAGAACCCCACCGTAGCGGGGCTTGACCCGAAGCTCGACTATATCCCCGCGTTTATCAAAGAGCGCTGCTTTGAAGAATACGGCAAAAATTTGCAGGGGGCCGCGCAGGCACTCTTGCTCTTTAACCGTGGGCTGATCGACGCGCTATATGACATTGTGCCCGCTGTGAAACCCCAGTGCGCGTACTATGAAATGTACGGCTGGGCCGGGGTAAAAGCGCTGCACGACACCATCGCCTATGCCCACGATAAAGGCATGTTCGTCATCACCGACGGCAAGCGCAACGATATTGGCGCCACCATGACGGCCTATGCGGCGGCTCATCTGGGTGAGACCGATGTGGAAGGCGTAGCGGCCACGGCCTTTGGCAGCGATGCCCTGACGGTCAACGGCTATCTGGGGTCCGACGGGATTCGCCCGCTGCTCTCGGTGTGCAAGGAAAAAGATGCCGGTATTTTTGTACTGGTGAAAACCTCCAACCCCTCTTCCGGGGAACTGCAGGACCGCATTCTGCAGGACGGCAGCACCATTTATGCCACCATGGGGAACATGTGCGAAGAATGGGGCAAAGAACTGCCCGGCCGGTACGGCTATACCGGCGTCGGCGCCGTGGTAGGGGCCACGTACCCGGCCCAGCTAGGGGAAATGCGCAAAGCGGCGCCCCACACGTTCTTCCTGGTGCCCGGTTACGGCGCCCAGGGCGGCGCAGCCGACGACGTAGCCCCGGCGTTCGATCAGAAGGGCCTGGGGGCCATTGTCAATTCCAGCCGCGGCATTATGTGCGCCTGGCAGAAGCATGGCTTTGACGAAAAAGATTTTGGACAGGCCGCGCGGGAAGAAGCTTTGCGCATGCGCGACGCCATCGTGTCCCGCATTGGGCCGATCACGCTGTAAAGAAAGGGGCTTATCATCGATATGAGTTATCAGGTGGAAAACGGCGTGCTGCTGCACGCCGCCGCGCTCACCGGGGATGTGTATGATTTTGTGATCAAAGCGCCGGGCATTGCGAAAAAAGCGCAGCCCGGGCAGTTTGTCCATGTGGCCGTACCGGGCAAAACCCTGCGCCGGCCCATTTCCCTTTGCGGCTTTAACGCCGAAGAAGGCACCCTGCGCCTGGTGTTCCAGGTGCGCGGGGAAGGCACCGCCATGCTGGCTGCTTTACAGGAAGGCGCGACCCTTGACCTGTTAGGGCCCCTGGGCCACGGGTTCCCCGCGCCCAAAGAAGGGCAAAAAGCGCTGTATGTCGGTGGGGGCATCGGCGTGCCGCCGCTGTTGCAGGCCAGCAAAGCGGCCGGGGAAAACGCCCTGGTATGCTTAGGGTTCCGCACGGCGTCGGCTGTGATTTTACAGCAGGATTTTGAACAAAACGGCGCGACGGTGTACCTGGCGACCGACGACGGTTCCCTGGGGCATCACGGGTTTGCCGCCGACTGTGCCAAAGACCTCTCCTTTGACGTGGCGTATGCCTGCGGTCCCACGCCCATGCTGCGTGCGGTGCGGGATCTGGCCAAAGAAAAGGGCGTGCCCTGCTATTTGTCGCTGGAAGAGCGCATGGCCTGCGGCGTAGGCGCCTGCTTGGGGTGCGCGACGCCTCTCATCCGGGAAGACGGCACGAAATATTTTGGCCATGTGTGCAAAGACGGCCCGGTGTTCGAAGCCGGCAGCGTGGACTTATAAAGGGAGGAATCAAACGGTATGACCGATCTGTCTGTCAACGTAGCGGGCGTTGCGTTTCATAACCCGCTGATCGCCGCATCGGGCACCTTTGGCTTTGGCCGGGAATATGCGGCATTTTACCCCCTGTCCACCCTGGGGGGCATTTCCTGTAAAGGTATCACCTTACAGGAGCGCCCGGGTAACCCGCCGCCCCGTATTGCCGAAACGCCTTCCGGCATGCTCAACGCCGTCGGGCTGCAAAACCCCGGGGTCGATCATTTCATCCGGGAAGACCTGCCCTGGCTGCGGGAACAGGGCACCCGCATTATTGCGAATATCGCCGGCAACACGCCGGAAGATTACTGCGCCATGGCGGAAAAACTCAATGACACCGATGTGGACATGATCGAACTGAACATCTCCTGCCCCAATGTCAAACAGGGCGGCGTGCAGTTCGGCACCACCACCGAAGGGGTCTCCGGCATCACCGGGGCCGTGCGCCGGGTGTGCAAAAAGCCCCTGATGGTGAAACTGTCCCCCAATGTGAGCGATATTGGCGAAATGGCCCTGGCGGCGGAAGCAGCCGGCGCCGACGCCATCTCCCTGATCAACACCCTGACGGGTATGCGCATCGACATCCGCACCCGCCGGCCCATTATCCGCAACAACACCGGCGGCCTGTCCGGCCCCGCGGTGTTCCCGGTGGCCGTGCGCATGGTGTGGCAGGCGGCTTCCAAAGTGAAGATCCCGGTGGTGGGGCTGGGCGGCATTGCCACGTGGCAGGATGCCGTGGAAATGCTCATGGCCGGGGCCACCGCCCTGCAAATCGGCACCGTATTGTTTACGGACCCCATGGCCCCGGTGAAAATCCTAGAGGGCCTGGAAAACTTCCTACAGGAACAGGGCATCGAACACGTGTCGGAACTCACGGGCACGGTGCGCCCCTGGTAAGGGTTCCATTCGTAAAAAGAAGGGTATAGAAAGTATGAAAACAAAAATTCTTCTGGTGCGCCACTGCCAGGCCATGGGGAATCGCAACAAGTGTTTCCAGGGCCTGACGGATACGGACATCAGCGAAGACGGGCAAAAGCAGCTGGACTTATTGAGCGCCCGCCTGCGCAATACGGTGTTTGACGCCGTGTACAGCAGCCCCTTAAAGCGGGCCTACTTAACGGCGCAGGCCATGGTGCGGTTCCATCCCAAGCCGGTGACGGTGCTGCCCGATTTAATCGAAATTAACGCCGGGGACTGGGAAGGCCGCTCCTGGGCGGAAATCCCCTCTCTGTGGCCCAGGGAGGCCCGGGACTGGAACGAGCGGCCCTATGCCTGCTGCCCGCCCGGCGGCGAACCCATGGCCCATGTGTTCGAACGCATGAAGCGGGCGCTGCAATTCATCGCCCGGGAAAACCCCGGCGCTCTGGTGGCGGTGGCGTCCCATGGGTGCGCTATCCGCAACGCGGTGTGCTGGGCCAAGGGGCTGCCGGTCACCGAAATCGGCCAGTGTCACTTCCCCGACAACACGGGCATTACCACCATCGAAATCGACGAAAACGGGGTGCCGTCGCTCCTCGGTTTTAACGATACGTCCCATTTGCCCGACGAGTTCCGCCGGAACAGCCACCTGCCGTCTTTTGACCTGACGGGGGTGACCGTATGATTATCATGGGGGTCGATTTGGGCCATGCGCGCACGGGGATTGCCGTGTGCGATAAACGGGAGATTTTAGCGTCCCCGGTGAAAGTCATCACGGCGTATACCAATGAAAAAGTGGCGGCCGAAGTGACGGCCCTCGCCAAAGAACTGCGCGCCGAAAAAATCGTGGTGGGCCTGCCGAAGAACATGGACGGCAGCGAAGGGGAAAGCGCCCAAAATGCCCGGGCCTTTGCCGCTATGCTGCAAGAGAGCACCGGGCTGCCGGTGGTCATGCAGGACGAACGGGGCACCACGGTGACGGCCCACGGGTACTTAAACGAAACCAATGTGCGCGGCAAAAAGCGCAAACAGACGGTAGACGCGGTGGCGGCCGTGATTATTTTGCAAAATTACCTGGATTCCACCCGGTAACAAAAAGAAAAACGCTTGGCTCCTTTTTTCGGGCCAAGCGTTTTTTACTAAGTTTTTACCGGTGGCTGCCAAGGAAGAACAGCGCCACCGTGCCGGGGCCGGAATGGGTACCGATCACCGGGCCGATGGTGTGGATGCGGATGTCCCTGACTGTCATGGTTTCGCGGATACGGCTCGCCACATACTCGGCGTCCTGCGGACAGTCGCCGTGGCTGATGAAAATCGTCTGCTCCTGGGGGTTTTCGACGGTTTCTTTCATATGGCGAATAAGCGCCTCCAGTGACTGGCGGCGGCCCCGCACCTTTTCCATGGGGATCAGGTGCCCGTCGTCGTCTACGTGCAAAACGGGCTTAATATTCAGCATGGTGCCCACCACCGCCGTGGCCGGCGACACCCGCCCGCCGCGTTTTAAGTGGTGCAGATCGTCCACCGTAAACCAGTGGCACAGCTTTAGTTTGTTCTCCTCCAGCCACGCGGCCGTTTCCTTCAGCGTGCATCCCTTTTGGCGCATGGCGGCCGCATAGTACGCCAGCAGCCCTTCGCCCATGGAAGCGCACAGGGAATCAACCACCGTAAACGTGCGGGCCGGGTAGCGCGCCTGCAAGTCCTTTTGGGCCAGCAGGGCGGACTGGTACGTGCCCGAAAGCCCCGAGGAAAACGAGAGGTACAGCACGTCTTCGCCGTTTTCCAGGAACGGGCTTACCCAGTCGATGATCTGCTGCTGGTTGATCTGGGCGGAGGAAGAGGTCTGGCCGCCCCGCAGCGCTTCATAAAACGCATGGGGCATCAGTTCCCGCCCGTCGGGATAATCGCGGTACTCCTTGCCGTTTAGGATAAAGGTCATGGGGTACACCTGCAAATCCAGTTCCTGCACCAGGGAAGCAGGTAAATCGGCGGTGGAATCGGTCAGTAAACGAAATTTGCACATGGAAAACATCTCCTTTCGAAAGGTCCAAAAAAGAAAAAGGCTCCAAACGGCCTTTAGGAGGGCCATTTGGAGCGCCATTGTGGATAAAGAAAAGACCCGCCCGGTCGTAATGCTGCTGGAATAACCTGCCTGACAAAACAGCAGGTGGGTGCCCTCCCAACAGGTTCTCGCTCCCTTCTTCCCGCCAAAGGCGGGGAGGTCTGCAGTCTGCTGCCGGAGACGGGCTCCCGATTTAAAACTTGTAGGGGTTACCTGAAGCAACAATGCGCGATGCGGGCAGGCCGTCTAAGAAAGGGGGAGAAGAACTTACTCTTCTTCCTCGCTTTCTTCATCGTCTTCGTACATTTCTTCAAAATGACTTTCGAAAATTTCCGACAGCTTATTGAGCAGTTCTTCGTCTTCCACTTCCGCGAGCTGTTCTTCGCCGTCTTCTTCGATCAATTCGAAAATATAGTAGGAACCGTCCGTTTCCAAAGCATCCTGCGGATCGTCGAATGCCGGCAGCAGCGCGTAGAACACGCCGTCGTCGTTATCGATCTCATCCAGGATCTCAAACTTCCATTCCTTTCCGTCCTCGTCGAGCAGGCTGATCAGATCCGCCGAAAAGTCTTGATCCATAAAGCCAGCCTCCTTTCTAAAACTAT